>NZ_CDWRCL010000017.1:0-33546 GCF_977927575.1 Frankia sp. CcCS3 | reverse complement strand
GGTGGGAAACAGCCGGCCCGAGGCCACCTGCAGCAGGGTCGTCTTCCCGGCGCCGTTGGGACCGAGGACCACCCATCGCTGGCCGGGGAACACCGCCCACGACACGTTCCTGAGCAGGTATGACCCATCTCGCACGACATTGACATTGTCGAGGCGCAGCACCGCGTCCGGCATACAGCTCACGTTACGCGACACCAGACTTCCCGATGCCGCCGGGACGGCCGGTCCACCCGTATCAGCCCGCCACCCGGTCAACCCGCCACCCGGTCAACCCCGCCCCGGCCGTCCGGATGGATTTCACCTGCCGGACTGGGGTAAATCAGACATATCTAACAGACCACGCAATTGTCCCTCCATGGCCCTGGCGTCAGGCCGGTTCGGGCGGGGTCGTCCCGGTCAGGTCGATCTCGGCCCACACTGCCTTCCCGTCGGCGACCGGACGGACGCCGTGCCGAACGGCGAGCCGGGAGACCAGGTGGAGCCCGCGGCCGGCCTCATCCTCGGCCGCGGCATGGCGCCGCCGCAGCACCCGGCCGCCACCGTCGGCGACCTCCACGACGGCCCGGTCGCCCAGCAGGCGCAGCCGCACCGACA
This sequence comes from Frankia sp. CcCS3, assembly GCF_977927575.1. Taxonomy (NCBI): domain Bacteria; kingdom Bacillati; phylum Actinomycetota; class Actinomycetes; order Frankiales; family Frankiaceae; genus Frankia; species Frankia sp. CcCS3. The sequence goes on along the minus strand of NZ_CDWRCL010000017.1, from coordinate 32,952 downwards.
GTGGTGGGCGACCATGCCGCACCACGTTGCTCGCCAACTCCGACAGCACCAGGATGATGGTGTCGACGACCTCCGAGGCCAGCGTCGCGTTCTCCAGCGCGAGCCTGGCCTGGGCCCGCACGGCGCGCAGGCTCGCCGCACCGTCGAAGGTCGCGTCCAGGAGGGCCGCCGCGGCCGTCAGTTCACCGGGCAACCGGGCGAACAGAAGCGCGACGTCGTCGGCCGCCGCCGCGTCGATCGTCCCCCCGGCCGTCCCGGAACCCACCGTCCCGGAACCCACCGGGCCGGGGGCGACGGCGGGACCGAGACCGGCACACGCCGCGGTGACCAGGTCGTCCAGATTCGCGGTGAACCTGTCGCTGGTGCGGGCGAGCGCGGCCGCGAGCTGCGAGACTCCGGCGTCGAGGTCGCGCGCACGTCCCCGGACGAGCCCGTCGGTGAACAGGGCGATCAGATATCCCTGTCCCAGTCGCACCGTGTACTCGGTCACGTCCGACCGGGCCACCCCGAGTGGAGACCCCACCGCCATGTAGAGCCTGGAGACCAGCCCGTCCGGCGCGACGACCAGGGGCGGCGGGTGCCCGGCACTCGCCAGCGTCAGCACCCCGCTGTCGATCTCGACGACCGCGTAGATGCAGGTGGCGATCTCCTCCCCGGGCAGGTCCGCGACGATGCCGTCCAGCAGCGTCAACACCTCGGCCGGGGGAAGATCGAGACAGGCGCAGGTGCGGGCCGCCGCGCGCAGCTGCGCCATCACCGCGGTCGCCCGGATCCCTCGGCCCATCACGTCGCCAATCATCAGGGCGACTCGCCCGGCTCCCAGGTCAATCACGTCGAACCAGTCGCCACCGGCGTCGTCACCGACCCCGCCGGGCAGGTAACGGGTGGCCACCTCGAGCCCGGACGGGACGGCGGGCGGAGAACCGCGCAACGCCTCACGCAGTGCCAGCGCATTGCTGCGCTCGGCCGCCCCCCGATCGATCCGGTCCAGGACGACCCCCACCCGGGCGGCGAGTTCGGTCAGCAAGAGCAGATCCGCTTCGGTGAACGGAGGTCGATCCGCAACGGCAGTCACACTCAGTACGGCGACGACGTGGCCGACCCGTACCACGGGTACGACAGCCATCGTGTGGGCCCCCACCTGGCGGATCCACCGCTCGGCGTCGGCCGGCGGATCCCACTCGCCCGCTGCCAGTGCGGCGATCAGCCGCTCGCCCTGGTGGGCGGCCCGGGCGAACGGACTCGTCGGCGACGTCGCCGCGCCGGCCCCCAAGGCGAACGGAGGCACCGTGCCGAGCCCGTCACGAGCCACGACAACGAGTGGATGCAGCTCGGGCACCGGCTCGGCCGCCCGGTCCCCCGCCGTCTCCTCGAGGCCCCCCGCGGCCCCGGCCCTGTCCCCGGCCGCGTCCCCGGCTCTGTCCCCGTCCCCGGCTCTGTCCCCGGCCGCGTCCCCGGCGTCAGCCCCGTCCCGGACGGGCACCGCGGCACCGCTCCAGGACGCCGGGACGGGAGCGGGCGTGCCGGTGACAAGCTGGACGACACACAGGTCGGCGACCTCCGCGACGATCAGCTCGGCCAGGGAGCGCAGGGCGACGGGAGGCTCGACGGCCGCGGCCACGATCCCGGTGGCTCGCTCCAGCAGCCGAAAGCGTCGATCGGCGAGTGCCAGGGCGGCCTGCGCCTCGCGCGTCGCCGCCAGGGTCCGATGACCGCGCGCGGCGTCGGCGGCGAGCTGTTCGTAGCCGGTGGCCCGTTCCAGGGCCTGCGCGCAGGCGTCGGCGATCGCGACGAGGGATGCCTGATCAGCGGCGGTGAACTCCCGCGCCTGGCGGAACCCGAAGGTCACCACGCCGAAGGGTGCGCCGCCCCCGACGGCCAGCGGCAGCATCGCCCAGGCGTGCTCACCCGCCGCGGCGGCGACGTCGGCGACCTCCGGCACCGGCCAGCGGGCGAGCAGCTCGTCGCGGTCGACGAGAAACAGTGCACGACCGCCCCGCATGACCTCCGCCAGCGGATGTACCGCGCCCAGCGCCACCTCCGACCATCGGGCGAGGCCGTCGGCGGGACCCGGCGGGGCGTGGAAGAGTAGCTGGTCGTGCGCCTCGTCCACGAGCGCGACGCCCCGGCTGGCGGCCCCGGCCATCCGTCCCCCGACGTCGAGGACGGTGGCGACGACGTCGTCCACGGTCAGGGTCCGGGCGAGCGCCACGGCCAACGTCGCGGTCTGTTCGGCCCGTTCCGTCGCGATCCGGGCCCGCTGGTCGGCCGTGGCCCGGTCAGCCTCGGCGGCGCGTACCTCGGTGAGATCGCGGATCACCCCGAGCCACTCGCCGGGCCGGCTGTTCGGCCGGCCGGCCGCCGGCATGGGAACGATGCGGGCCTCGACCACCCGCACGGCGGTGCGGTCGCCTCCGCCACCGGAGATCCGGAACTCGGCCTCGAAGGTCTCACCGTGCTCGATCGCCCCGCGCCAGGCGCGCCCGACCCGCTCCCGGTCGTCGGGATGGACCACGCCGAGCCAGCCGAACCCGGCCAGCTCCGCCGGATGCCGCCCGGTGAAGGCCCGCAGACGGGGCAGATCGGCATCGAGTGCCCCGTCGCCTTCGGCATGGAACACGTCCATCGCGGCGGCGTCCACGAGACCGAGGTAGCGTGCCTCGGCCCGCGCCCGCTCCCTCTCGACCGCCCGCGTCCCGCTGGCGTCGATCGCGACGAACGCCACGCCCACCAGCCCGACCTGAGGGTCGTTCACCGGATACCAGCTGGCGAGCCACGTCTGCGGCGGTCCGGAACCATCGGTGGCGACCACGACCTCCAGGTCCACCACCGGCTCGCCGGTGCGCAGCACCCGTGCCAGCAGAGCGTCGAGTTCCTGGCCGGTGTCGCCGAGGAGCTCGGAGACGGTACGGCCGAGGTGCTCGTGGACCGGCCGGCGGTCGAACCGGGCGAGTGTGTCGTTCACCCGCAGGAACCGCCCGGCCGGGTCGAGCAGGGCGAGACCGGCCGGGGCCCACGCGAACAGCGCGTCTAGCATCACGAACGTGGCCACGGGGTCGGTTCCCGGGGCGTGTCCGGGCGGGGGAAAACCGGCCCGGCCCGGTCCCGGCAGCCCCGCCGGATCGGACCGGCGCATCCCTGGCGTATCCGGCGTGCGGCGCGGCTCGGTGCCGTCGATGACATCCCGTATGACCGGCTCGGCGGTCACGGCCGGAGCGGCCGGCCGGGCGACCATGGGCCAGCCCTCGGGTAGCTCGGGTAGCTCGGAGCCGGCTCCCCGGTCCTGACGGGGGCCGGTATCCGGGCCGGGAGCGTGCTTAGGGCCGGGGACCTGGTTCGGGCCGGGATGCGCGCGTGGGCCGGGGTTGGTGTGTGGGCCAGGGCTGGTGTGTGGGCCGGCCGGCGGTCCCCCTTGGGACCGGGTGACCGGAGTCGGTCCCGGGGAGACATCCCCCTGGCCGGACGGAACAACGCCCGATGGCCAGGAGGCGGATCCCGGGGGGCTCACGGAGAAGCGCGCACCCGCGGGCCCCGCGCCCACCGGCCCCAGATCCACCGGCAGCGCCTCCGACAGCCCGACGTTCGCCGGCCGGTACATCGGCACGAGAGACGCCTGCCCAGGCATCCCCTCTACGGGGGTACCAGGCGTCCCGGCAGCTCCCGCAGAATCAGGGGAGAGCATCGGGAATGCGCCGGAAGCGGGCCAGACGGGCGGCTGCGCGGAGTGCGGCGACGTCATGGGAGACGATTGTGGACGGCGTGCGCATGTTGTGCTGAACCGCCCCGGGTAGTCGCCCCGTCCGGAGTCGGGCGGTTCGGTGTCCAGAACCGCCGAGGTCCGACGTCCGCGCGGGGCGCCGACGGCCCAGCGACGATCTCCACGGACAGCACGGTCACCCGCCCGGTCGACACGATCACTGGATCCAACGTGAGATGAACCACCTCCGGCACGTCGTCGGCAAGCCGGGCGATCCTGAGGACCAGGTCCTCCAGCGCGGCGATGTCGACCGGCGTCGAGCCGAGGTATCCCAGCAGCAGCGGCGCCGCCCGCACCGAACGCACGAGGCGCGCCGCGTCGACGTCGGTAAGGGGAAGGATGTGGTGTGCGCGGTCCCCCAGCAGCTCGGTCGCGGGGCCCGCGAGGCCAAACGAGACCAGGGGACCGTACCGGGGATGCTCCTCGGAACCGACGACCACCGGCACGCCGACCGGCGCCATCCGCTGGACGACAATCGGCACCTCCACCCCGAGCTGGGAGCGCAGCGACGCCCATGCCGCCCGCACGGCTGCCGCGTCGGGCAGGTCGAGACGCTGACCGCGCAGGTCCGGACAATGCCGGTAGGGTCGCGACCGCGCCTTGAGCGCCACCGGATAGCCGCACTGGCCCGCCGCCTCGACGGCCCGGCGCGGGGACGTCACCAGGACGGCCGGCTCCACCGTGACGCCGTAGCAGTCCATCAGGGCGGCGGCCTGATCCTCCGGAAGGCGACCGGTGAGTCCGGCGACGAGCGAACGCGCCTCGTCTGCCCGCACCGCCGTCGTCGGCACGGTGCCGATCGGGCGTGCCCGCCACTGGGCGTAGCCCACCACCCGGCGCAGCGCGGCGACGGCCGCCTCCGGCGACGAATAGGCCGGAATGCCGGCGAGCTCGCCGGGCATCTCGCCCCCCTGCACGGCGGCGAGAACCGGGATCTTGATGGTCGCGGCAGCCGCGGCGGCGGCCGCCGCGATCGGCCCGGCCGGGGACGGCGGCAGCCGGACCAGCGTGGCGATCAGCGCATCCGCCCGGTCCGCCGCGGAGGTCAACGCCCGGGTGAGGTCCCCGGGGGAGCTGCCAACCGGGAGGAGCACCTCCTCGACCCTGAGCCCGGCCGCGTCGGCGGCACGGGCCGTCAGCCGGACCAGGGCCCGGGAGTCGCCGACGACGGCGACCCGACCGCCCGCAGGCAGCGGCTGCGTGGTGAGCAGCAGCGCGACGTCGAACGCCTGGGAGACCCGGTCGACGCCGATCACCCCGGCCTGCCGCAGAAGCGCGTCGTCAAGGGTCGAACGGCCGGAGTACACGACGATCACCGGTTTACGCCGACCCACCCGCCGGGCCAGCCGGGCGAACTTGCGGGGATTACCGAAGGTCTCCAGATGCATAATCATCGCGTCGGTCCCGGGGTCCTCCTCCCAGTACTGGAGCAGGTCGTTACCGCTCACGTCGGCCCGGTCCCCGGCGGAGACGAAGACCGACAGACCGACCTCGCGCGCGGCCGCCGCCGCCAGGATGGCCCCGCCGAACGGACCCGACTGGGAGTAGCAGCCGATGCGGCCGGCCGGGGGCATCCGGGGCACCATCGAGGCGTTCAACCCCGCCGCCGGATTCTGGATGCCCATGCTCGCCGGGCCGACCACCCGCAGGCCATCCGCCCGGGCCTCGGCCACCAGGGCCGCGTCTGCGGCGGCGTCGCGCTGGTCGGTGAGGACGACCAGTCCCCAGACCCCGGCCCGCCCGCAGGCGGTGACGACGTCAGGCACCTGCGCGGGCGGCACGCACACCACGGCCAGGTCGACCGGACGCGGCACGTCCTCGATGCCGGCGTAGGCCTGGATCGACGCCACCGCGCCGCCGGCTGCGGCCGCGGCCGGGTTTACCGGGTAGACGGGGCCGTCGAAGCCGCCGGCGAGCAGGTGACGCAGGACCGCGTTGCCCACGGACCCGGCGGACCGCCCCGCACCGATGACGGCGATCGCGCGCGGATGCAGCAGCCGACCGATCGAGGCGGCCTCGGCATGGTGCTCCCGGGCCCGCATCACCCCGACCGACTTCTGGGTGGGGGTGATCTCGAAGGACAGCCGGACCGCGCCCGAGTCCCAGGTCCTCGAGACCGTGTAACCGGCATCGAGAAAGACCCGAATCATCTGCTGGTTCTCCCCGAGCACGTCGGCGTCGAAGCGGCGGATCCCGCGGTCCCAGGCCGCGGCGGCAAGATGCTCCAGCAGCACCGAACCCAGCCCTCGTCCCTGCTGGGCGTCCTCCACCAGGAAGGCGACCTCCGCCTCGGTCGGCCGTGCGGCGGTGCTCTCCCAGTGGGAGACCGCGACCAGGTCGTCGCCGATCATTGCGACGATGGCGCCGCGCAGCCGCTGGTCGACGGTCGTCATCCGGTGGATGTCGGCGTCACTCAGGGCACGGCGCACGGCGAAGAACCGGAAGTAGATCGACTGGGTCGACAGCCGGGTCCAGAAGGTCCGCAGCAGCGGGCCGTCCGTCGGCAGGATCGGGCGGATGTGGGCGGTGCCGCCGTCACTGAGGATGACGTCGGCCTCCCACTCGGCCGGATAGACGACCGGAGGCTCGGTGCTCACGCGGCGCTCACCCGGTTCTCACGCAGTGCTCAGCTCTTACTCCGTGCTCAACGGTCGACGGTGGGGTCGAGGCCGTGCAACGGCAGCACCTGACGCCGGGTCGCCGCCACCGTCCGGTCCAACGGATCGTCGGGGTCTCCCTCGCCCGCGTCCCAGGGACGGTACCGGACGCTCACCCCGTCCCCGAGCGCCCGGGGCATGGCGGCGGCGCCGAGGGACTTCTGCCCGGTCGCCGCCCGCACCCGTCCCGGCGCCGCGGACCGCCAGTCCTCCGGCAGGGCGCGGCCGGCATCCAGGGGCACGTGGCCGGCGATCGCCAGCAGCTGCGTCCAGGCCCGCGGCACGACCGTGTCCAGCGCGTACCCGCCACCGCCGCAGGCCAGCCAGCGCCCGTCGCAGACCTCGTGGGCCAGCGCGTGCAGCAGGTCGTAGGAGGCCCGTTGGCCGTCCACCGACAGCGCCAGATCGGCCAGCGGGTCGAAGGCGTGCGTGTCGCAGCCGTGCTGGGTCACCAGCACCTGCGGCCGGAAGGACCGCAGGAGCACCGGCACCACCCCGGAGAAGGCGCGCAGCCAGCCGGCATCGCCGGTGGCGGGGGGCAACGCCACGTTCACCGCGGTGCCCTCCGCGGCGGGAGCACCCACCTCGGTCGGGAATCCGGTGCCCGGGAAGAGGGTGCTCCCCGTCTGGTGCAGGGAGATGGTGAGCACCCGCGGATCGTCGTAGAACGCCGTCTGCACGCCGTCGCCGTGATGCACGTCCACGTCGACGTACGCCACTCTGGTGGCTCCGGCGGAAAGCAACCAGGCGATCGCAATCGCCGGGTCGTTGTAGATGCAGAATCCGCTCGCCATTCCCGGCATCGCGTGATGCAGCCCCCCGGCGATCGACACGGCGTGCCGCGGCGGCCCCCTCCACACCGCCCGTGCCGCCTCGATCGTGCCACCGGTGATGAGCGCGGCGGCCTCGTGCATCCGTTCGAAGATGGGGTTGTCGGCTGTGCCCAGGCCGAACAGGGCCGCGAACCTTGCCTGCGCCGGGTCGGGCGCGGCACGGACCGCGCTCAGGTAGACCGGATCGTGGATCAGGCCGATGAGGTCGTCGGAGGCGAGGGTCGGCCTGGAGATCCGGATGCCCGGTGCGTCGAGAACGCCGAGACTCATAGCGAGGTCCATGGTGAGCTCGAGCCGCACGGGATGCAGCGGATGCGCCGGCCCGAAGTCGTAGCCGGCCATGGCCGGATCCCAGGTCACGACCGTCGGCTCGGCCAGCGGCTCGGCCGACGGGCGACCGTCGGCCCGCCGCTCGGAATCGCCCGGGACACTCATCTGTCGACCGTAGCCCGATCACGCTCCCGGAGGTAGCGGTGGTGTCGGTGACGAGGATCCAGGGCCGTCGATGAGGCACGTAGATCTGCCCGGAATGGCCTAGGGTCAGTGCCCGTGGCAGCAGACCGAGTGACACCGGACCATACGGCGATGGAGGACGGGCGGCAGCCGGCCGGCCGTGGTGGTGGGCCGGTGGCTGCCGGCACGCCGCTGTGGGAACCGCCTCCCCGTCGGATCAGCCAGGCCGCGGTGACCAACTACCGCGCCTGGCTCGCCGCCGAGCGGGGGGTTGAGCTCGCCGACGACACGCGCCTGTGGGAGTGGTCGGTTACCGACCTGGACGCGTTCTGGGAGTCGATCTGGGATTTCTGCGCGGTCGAGGGGGACCGCGGCACCGGTCCGGCGCTCGCCGACGCGGCGATGCCCGGCGCGGTCTGGTTTCCCGGTGCCCGGGTAAACTACGCGGAGAACGCGCTCACCCGGAGCGGGCCAGCTCCGGCCGTCATCGCCGTACGCGAGGACGGTGCCACGGCAGTGGTGTCCTGGGACGAGCTGCGCCGGCAGGTGGCGAAGGCGGCGGCGGGACTGCGGAGCTTGGGTGTCGCCGAGGGTGATCGGGTCTGCGCCGTGCTGCCCAACACCGTCTACGCGGTGGTGGGGATGCTGGCCGCCGCCAGCATCGGCGCGGTGTGGTCGTCATGCTCGCCGGAGCTCGGCCCGACGGCCCTGCGCGCGCGGTTCGGCCAGATCGACCCGAAGGTCCTGATCGGCGTTGACGGCTACAGCTACCGCGGGAAGAGCTACGACACCCTCGCCGCCCTCGCCGCGCTCGCGGGCGACCTGCCGGGACTCGGGGCAAGCGTGATCGTGCCGTACCTGTGGCCGGACGCGCTCTCCCGGGCCCGGGCCGCGGGGCTACCGGGACTGCTCACCTGGGACGAGCTGATGGCTTCGGAGACCTCCGAGCCCGAGTTCACCCGGGTCGCCTTTGACGCACCGCTGTGGATCCTCTACTCGTCCGGCACGACCGGCCCCCCCAAAGCGATCGTGCATGGCCACGGCGGCATCCTGCTGGAGCACCTGAAGTCGCTGGCGTTGCACCTCGATCTCGGTCCGGACGACCGGTTCTGCTGGTTCACCACGACCGGCTGGATGATGTGGAACTACCTGGTCTCCGGTTTGCTCGTCGGCGCGACCGTCGTGCTCTACGACGGAGCGCCCGGCTACCCGGCGCTCGGCACCCTGTTCGGTCTGGCGGAGGCCCTGGAGCTCACGTGCCTGGGCACGTCCGCGGGCTACCTGCAGGCTTGCGAGGACGCCGGGCTGGTCCCGCGCGAGTTCGCCGATCTGTCCAGGCTGCGCACCGTCGGATCGACCGAATCGCCACTGTCCGCAGCCGGCTATGCCTGGGTGTACGAAGCGGTGAGCCCGACCGTGATGCTGTCGTCGATCAGCGGTGGCACCGACGTCTGCACGGCGCTGGTGGCAGGCCTGCCGACGATGCCGGTGCGGGCCGGGGAGATCGGATCGCGCGCGCTGGGCTGCGCGGTGCGCGTCTTCGACGAGGCCGGCGAGGAGGTCGTTGACGAGGTCGGTGAGCTCGTCGTGACCGCGCCGATGCCGTCCATGCCGCTGTGCTTCTGGGCCGACCCGGACGGCGGCCGGCTGCGGGAGAGCTACTTCTCCGTCTACCCCGGCGTCTGGCGCCACGGGGACTGGGCGAGGATCACGCCTACCGGTGCCGTCGTCATCCAGGGACGTTCGGACGCGACGTTGAACCGCGGCGGCGTCCGGATCGGCACCAACGAGCTCTACAGCGTGGTCGAGCGGGCCCCCGGGATCGCAGACAGCCTCGCGGTCGACACCGCGGACGAGCGCGGGCACGGCGAGCTGCTCCTCTTCGTCGTCCTCACCGAGCCCGGCCTGACCGATGCGGTGGCCGCCCGGCTGCGTGAGGTTCTGCGCGCCGAACTCAGCCCACGCCACGTCCCCGACCGGATCATCGAGATCACCGAGATCCCTCGGACCCACACCGGCAAGAAGCTCGAGGTACCGGTGAAGCGCCTGCTCGCCGGAACCGCCCTGGACGAGGCCGTGAGCCTCGACTCGGTCGCCAACCCCGATGCCCTGCTGCCCTTCGCCGCCGCCTCGGCCCGGTCCCGGCGGTCGGCGCCGGAGCCGAGGACGGGAACCACGCTGGAACCCGGCACCGGATCCGGCGGGGAGGCCGAACCCGGAGCCTGATACGGCAAAGCCGGATCTTCGCCCGGCAAAAACGAAGATCCGGCTTTCATCGATCACGCGATCATGGCGTGACCGCCATGATCGCGGTACTCCTGTCTTCCACCCCCGTGCACCTGTGCACGTGCCCCGCAGACCCGACCGGAGGTGCGTTCGCCCGATCGATCAGTCGAGGAACTCGCGCAGCCGACCGGCGACGGCGGGCTTGCGCAGCTCCCGAAGCGTGTCCCGCTCGATCTGACGGATGCGCTCACGGGTCAGGCCGAGCCGGTTGCCCACCTCGGCGAGGGTGTGCTGCTTGCCGTCGGCGAGACCGAAGCGCAGCCGCATCACCTCGCGCTCCCGCGGGCTCAGGCCACCGAGGACGTTATCGATCTCGTCCTGCATGGCGCCGTAGGAGGCGGCGTCCGCCGGGGAGGTCGCGTCGGAGTCCTCGATGAAGTCGCCGAGCACGGAGTCGCCGTCGTCGCCGACCGAGGTCTCCAGGCTGACGGTGTCCTGCGCATACCGGCGCAGCTCCACCACCTGCTCGATCGGCATGTCCAGCTCGAGGGCGAGCTCCTCGTCGGTCGGCTCACGGCCGAGCGTGGAGACGAGCTGGCGCTGCAACCGGGTAATCTTGTTGATCTGCTCGACCACGTGGACCGGGATGCGGATCGTCCGCGCCTGGTCGGCGAGCGCCCGGCCGATAGCCTGGCGGATCCACCAGGTTGCATAGGTCGAGAACTTGTAGCCCTTGGCGTAGTCGAACTTCTCCACCGCGCGGATAAGGCCGAGGTTGCCCTCCTGGACCAGGTCCAGCAAGGTCATCCCGCGACCGCTGTACTTCTTGGCGACGGAGACCACCAGCCGCAGGTTCGCCGAGACGAGCTGCTGCTTGGCGGCATGGCCGTCCTTGACGAGCAGACCGAGGTCACGACAAAGGTCGGCGGGCAGGTCGGGGACACTCTCGAGCTTGTACTCGGCGAACAGGCCCGCCTCGACCCGCTTGGAGAGTTCGACCTCCTGGGCGGCGTTGAGCAGCGGCACCTTGCCGATCTCGCGCAGGTACATGCGTACGAGGTCGGCGGTACCCGCGTGTTCGGCAGTGGACCGGCTGGCGGCGGTGGCGTCATCGCTCGCATCCTCCTCGTCGAGGAGTTCGACGCCAGCGGCGTTGATGCGCGCGATGAGAACGGGCAACAGTTCGATACCGAGGTCCGCGGACTCGAGCGCGTCACGCAGCTCGGAGCGGCTGATCTCGCCGGCCTCGCGACCACGGGCGATGACCTCGGCCACCGCGCCCGCGTCGAGCTCGTCGGTATCGTCGGGAACAGCGGCCAACGAACGGCTGGGAGCGGTGCGGACAGGAGGAGCGGCCCGACGGGCGCGCCGCGGGCTGCGCGGGCGGTTGTCATCGGTGCGCTCGGCAAATTCCAGAGCAGGCAGCGTCATCAGTGGCAAATCCGATGGTCGGTGCGGGTGGGTCGTCTCGTTCTGTGCACGTGGGAGGTAACGAACGAAGACGCGGAACCATTCCCCGTGCAGGCACACCCGGACATCAGCGATCGCCGGGCCTACCAAGCAGTGTAGACCCTAGCCCTCGAGACGCTGCACTCGCTGCCGCGAAGATTACCTGGCAGATTCCGCCCTGTGGCGCGAACCGCGAACTCTCCTGAGCTTCTCCAGTGGCCGCGCACCCTGCGGATCAGGCCAGTGGCAACTATAAGTAACAGGTACATTACTCGTCGTAGAAGTTTTTGTGTTCTGCCATCCGTGCCATATTTTCCGACGATCACCGGTCGGTGCTAACCCGTAACGGTAGTCGGCAAGCCGACACCCGCGACCCGGCCCCGGGCTCTCCACCGAGACGGAACGACCGGCGGGCCGACGCGGGCGCCGCCGACGCCGCCCCGGTGCCGCCCCGGTGCCCACCCACGCCACCCGGTGCCGCCCCCACGCCGAGGCACTCGAGAACGGCGATTCCGTTAGGCGGGCCACACCCGACGGGCCCTGCCTCTGTGCACAGCGTGTAACCGCTACTCTCACACGATGCCCGTCCCCAGCCTTCCCGCAGACCTGGCGGCACTACGGGAAACCGCGATCGACGTGCTACGAGACAACGACCTCGGCGACATCACCCGGCCCTCCCCGACGCTCTACCCGCACCAGTGGCTCTGGGACAGCTGCTTCATCGCGATCGGACTGCGCCATCTCGACCCGGGACGGGCCGCCAAGGAGGTCCTCTCGCTGCTGCGAGGCCAGTGGCCGAACGGCATGATCCCCCACGTGATCTTCGCGGAGACCTCGGACTTCTATCACGCCGGTCCGCAGCGCTGGCGCTGCGACCGGGTGACCACAACCGCCGGCGGAGTGCAGAGCACGGGGGTCACCCAGCCGCCGATGATCGCCGAAGCCGCCGTCCGGATCGCCGCCATGATGACGCCATCCGCCCGCGACGCCTTCTACCGCGCGTTGCTCCCCGGCCTGCTGCGCTTCCATACGTGGCTCTACCTCGAACGCGACCCCGACGACGACGGTCTCGTCACACTGGTCCACTCCTGGGAGTCGGGGATGGACAACACGCCGGCCTGGATGGAGATCACCAGGCCAGCGGCTCCGCTGGGGGTGCGGGCACTGCGCCGGATCAACGGCGGCGACGCCATGGACGCGCTGCGGCGCGATTCCAAGGAGGTCCCCCCCGACGAGCGGCTCACCTCGGGAGACCTGTTCACGCTCTACCGGATCGTGCGTGAGCTGCGGCGGGCACACTACAACTTCCGCGAGATCCGCCGGACCATCGTCCCCCTCGTCCAGGACGTCGCCTTCAACGCGATCCTCATCCGGGCCAACGAGCACCTCACCGCCATCGCCGCCGAGATCGGCCAGACCATCCCCGCCCGGTTGCGGCGGTCCATGCACAGGACGCGCGAGGCGATCGAGCGGCTCCACACCGACGGCACTTACTACAGCCGCGACTTCCGGACGGGAACGCTGCTGCGCCACGAGACGATCTCGGGGTTCCTGCCGCTCTATGCCGGGGTCGTGCCCGAGGACCGGGTCGACGAGATGGTCAAGACGCTCACCTCACCGCGCTACTGGTCTCGGTTCGGCATCGCGAGCGTGCCGCTCGACGGCCCGGGCTTCCTTCCCCGGTGTTACTGGCAGGGTCCCGTCTGGGTCAACATGAACTGGCTGATCGCCGACGGGCTGGAGCGTTACGGCCGGCTCGACGCCGCGGAGAACCTGCGCCAGAACACGATCGACATGATCGCCTCGTCCGGGGCGATGTTCGAGTACTACTCACCCCTCGACGGTTCCGGCGCGGGCAGCAACCGGTTCTCCTGGACCGCGGCGCTCCTGGTCGACCTCCTCGCCGCCGAGCACTGAGCCACGCCACCGAGCACTGTCTCGGACCGGGCACCCGGTGCGGACCGGGCACCCGGTCGGACCGGCCGCTGCGACGCCTAGCTGCAGCCGCTGGTCGAACCGCACTGCTCGCAGACGTAGCAGCTACCGGCTGGCCGCATGGTCACCCCGCAGGTGAAGCAGAGCGGAGCATCGACCACGGTCTGCGCGACGAGCGACTCACCGGGCGGTGCCAGCCGCAACTCCCGTGCCACGTACGCCGGGCCGTTCCCCACCGCCGGACCGGGCGGGACACCCGGGTCACCCCGATCGGCGACGGAAGCCGAGGATCCGGTCACCGCGGCCCCCTGGGATCCGGCCGGGTCGTCGATCCCGGCGGGCTGCGCCGGTCCCGCGACCCGACGGGCCCGGTCGGCCGCGGTCGAGATGCCGAGTTCGGCCCGCTGATCGGCGTCGAGATAGTCGAGCGCGAGGCGACGGAACAGATAATCCATGATCGACTGGGCGATCCGCACGTCCGGGTCGTCGGTCATCCCGGCCGGCTCGAACCGCATGTTGATGAACTTGCTGACGTACGCCTCCAGCGGCACGCCGTACTGCAGGCCGATCGAGATGGCGATCGCGAACGCGTCCATCACGCCCGCCAGGGTGGACCCCTGCTTCGACATCTTGATGAAGACCTCACCGAGGCCGTCGTCCGGGTAGGAGCCGGCGGTCAGATAACCCTCGGCCCCCCCGACGGAGAAGGACACCGTCCGCGACGGGCGGGTCTTCGGCAGCCGGCGGCGCACCGGCCGGTACTCGACCTCCACCGGGGCGGGCCCGGCGGAGCCGGCGGTCCCGGCCCCGTCTCCCGTGCCAGCTGGGGTGGCGGCCAGCTCGGCGGCCTGCTTCGCCCCCTTGACGTCGGTCAGCGGCTGGCCGACCTTGCAGTTGTCCCGGTAGATGGCGAGGGCCTTCAGACCCAGCCGCCACCCTTCCAGGTAGATCTGCTCGACGTCGGCGACCGTGGCGGTCGAGGGCATGTTCACCGTCTTCGAGATCGCGCCGGAGAGGAACGGCTGTACCGCGGCCATCATGCGGACATGGCCCATCGGGGAGATCGCGCGGTCCCCGATGGCGCAGTCGAACACCTCGTAGTGCTCTGGACGCAGGCCGGGAGCGTCGATGACGTGCCCGTGCTCGGCGATGTACTCGACGATCGCCTCGATGGTCTCCTCGGGGTAACCAAGCGCCTGCAGGGCCGCCGGGACCGTCTGGTTCACGATCTTCATGCTGGCGCCGCCGACCAGCTTCTTCATCTTCACCAGGGCGAGGTCCGGCTCGATGCCGGTGGTGTCGCAGTCCATCGCCAGACCGATCGTGCCCGTCGGGGCGAGCAGGCTGGCCTGCGCGTTGCGCCATCCGTGCTTCTCACCGACGGTCTGCGCCCGGGCCCATTCCCGGGACGCGGCGGCGAGGACCCGGGAGTCCTCGGCGTGCACGCTACGCACCGCGTCGTTCGCGGCGGCATGCTTGCGCACCACCCGCCGGTGCGCGCCCGCGTTGCGGGCGAAGCCGTCGTAGGCGCCGACGATCCCGGCGAGCTCGGCGGAGCGCCGGTAGGCGGTGGCCGTCATCAGCGAGGTGATCGATGCGGCCAGCGCCCGGCCGCCGTCCGAGTCGTAGGCCCGGGCGCTGGCCATCAGCAGGGCACCGAGGTTGGCGTAGCCGATGCCGAGCTGTCGGTAGGCCCGGCTGACCCTGGTGATCTCCGGCGTCGGGAAGTCGGCGAAGCAGATCGAGATGTCCATCGCGGTGATGATCAGCTCGACCGCCGCGACGAACGCCTCGGCGTCGAAGCTGCGGTCCGGGCGCAGGAACTTCAGCAGGTTCAGCGAGGCCAGGTTGCAGCTGGAGTTGTCCAGGTGCACGTACTCGCTGCACGGGTTGGAGGCGCTGATCCGGCCGCTCTCGGGGCAGGTATGCCAGTCGTTGATCGTTCCGTCGTACTGGATGCCGGGATCGGCGCAGGCCCACGCGGCCTCGGCGATCGTGTGGAACAGCCCGCGGGCGTCCACCGTCTCCAGGACGCGGCCGTCGAGGCGGGCCCGCAGGTCGAAGCCGCCGCCGTCGACGACCGCCCGCATGAACTCGTCGGTCACCCGGACGGAGTTGTTGGCGTTCTGGTACTGCACGGAGGCGATGTCGCGCCCGCCGAGATCCATGTCGAAGCCCGCGTCCCGCAACGCCCGGATCTTGTCTTCTTCCCGGGCCTTCGTCTCCACGAACTCGACGATGTCGGGATGATCGACGTCGAGCACGACCATCTTCGCCGCCCGCCGGGTCGCGCCACCCGATTTGATCGTACCCGCCGAGGCGTCGGCGCCGCGCATGAAGCTCACCGGCCCGGACGCGGTGCCCCCGGAGGACAGCAGCTCCTTCGAGGACCGGATGCGGGACAGGTTGAGCCCGGCCCCGGAACCCCCCTTGAAGATCAGCCCCTCTTCCCGGTACCAGTTCAGGATCGACTCCATGGTGTCGTCCACGGAGAGGATGAAGCAGTTGTGCACACGTAGGCCGGCGGAGAGGTACTCGCCGCTGTCGGTCTGGATGTCGTAGACCGGCATCGGCCCGCGCGGCTCAATGCGCTCGATCTGCAACCGCTTCACCGGCTCCGCGGCCCGGCCGGGCTGATCGAACGACGCCTCCAGCTTCG
This sequence comes from Frankia sp. CcCS3, assembly GCF_977927575.1. Taxonomy (NCBI): domain Bacteria; kingdom Bacillati; phylum Actinomycetota; class Actinomycetes; order Frankiales; family Frankiaceae; genus Frankia; species Frankia sp. CcCS3. The sequence goes on along the minus strand of NZ_CDWRCL010000017.1, from coordinate 16,983 downwards.
CGGCCTTCACCGGGTCGAGGAAGCCGATCTCGTCCGCGAATGTCCGCCGGTCACCGGCGTTCTGAATGCCCAGGCTCCAGAGGTCGTGGCGGTCGGGTCGCGGATCCGCCTCGCGGCGTACCCGCGCGAAGATGCCGAACCGGGCGAGCAGGCCCTGCACCCCGCGAATGAGGCCCTCGCTGATCATGTCCAGCCCGATCAGCGTCGAGCGCTCCCGGCGGGACACGTAGCCATCGGCCTGGAACAGGCTGCGCAGATAGGCCGCGACAACGGGCAGCGGAGCGTCATACAGCCGGGTCGGCACAGTCATCGCCTCGATGGTCAGCGAGGCGTTCGTACCGGCGTACCGACCAACAAAACCGTCCGCCTGCAGCCGGCCCGCGAGCGCCGCCTCGGCGATCTCCCGTGAGGTGATCTCACCCTCGCCAGGGGCGATGGTGAGATGCCACTCGAGGGTGTCCCCGGCCCGCAGCGTGCCGGCGGGAACGAAGGCCCCGGCACCCGCGGAGGTGCTCCGCCACACCAGATGATCGGCGGTGACGTCGAGCGCGTGACCGGCCTTCGTCCAGATCCGCAGGACGTCCTTGACGCCGTTGGACTTGGTCGCGATCACCTGGGTCAGACCGTGCGCGTCGAAGACCTTCGTCCCCACCGCGTCCGCCTCCACCAGGGCGCCGATGGGAACCAGACCAGACGGCGTGCTGACGAGGGCGTCATAGGGCTGGCACGCCGAGACCTGCTGCGGCGCGGGGGTTCCCACGTTGAACCAGACCGGCGAGTTGAAGCTGAAGACCTGGTGGAGCAGCATCCAGGCCAGTTCGTGCTCGAAGATCTCGGCGTCGGTGCCCGAGGCGAAGTAGCCGTGCTCGCGGCCAGCCGCGCCGTAGGCGTGCACGACCCGGTCGATCAACTGCCGCAGCGACCACTCCCGGCCCGGCGTGCCGGGCGCCCCGCGGAAGTACTTGCTGGTAACAATGTTGGAGGCGTTCACCGACCAGAACTGCGGGAACTCCACTCCCCGCTGCTCGAAGTTGACCGAGCCGTCCCGCCAGTTGGTCATGACGACGTCCCGGGACTCCCAGGTGACCTCGTCGTACGGGTGGACGCCGGCGGTGGTGCGTGACCGCTGGATCTTCAACCCACTCGCTTTCGCCGCTGACCTGCTCGGCTTCGTGCCGCGGCTGTCGGTCATGACGCTCCTCGTCTTCACTCGTCAGCTTCAACCTTCAACAATGTGTTGTGGGCATCCCCGCCCCGGGCCGCCGCCAGCGGACGTCGGGACGGTGCGGGGCCGGGCCTCCGCGCACGGCGGTGCCCGCGGGGACGAGCACGCGCACGGCGAACACGCATGACGAACGGCACCAGCCAGGTCGAGCCGGGCCGCAGGTGTGCCGTCCGGGAGGTCCGCGGTCCTCGCACGGCCGCGACGCGGGATGTCACCCGTCGCCGGCGGGACCGGGCCGGCACGGTGAACCAGGGCGATGTAGGACGCTTCCGGCCGAGTGGTCCCGGCCCTACCTGCTATGCACCTGCTGGGTGCCGGTCACCGGCGAGGCATCGACGGCGCCGCGCGGGACCGGTCGAGCTGGTCCATCCCGCATGGTGGGAGGTCCGGCGGCCTCGGAGCGCAACGCGACGATCGCGGATTCGAAGTCGGTCAACGACTCGAAGGCCAGATACACCGAGGCGAAGCGGAGATAAGCCACCTCGTCGAGCTCACGGAGCGGACCGAGGATCGCCCGGCCGATCGCCTCCGCGGGCACCTCCGCCGACCCCGACGAGCGGACGGCATCCTCTACCCGCTGCGCCAGAAGCGCGAGATCATCATCCCGCACCGGCCGGCCCTGGCAGGCCTTGCGGACACCGGCGATGACCTTGGCCCGGCTGAACGGCTCGGCCGCCCCGCTGCGCTTGCGAACCTGAAGGGACGCCTCCTCCATCGTAGTGAACCGGCGACCGCAGGACAGGCAGGACCGCCTGCGGCGGATCGCCGAACCCTCCTCGGCCTCCCGACTGTCGACGACGCGACTGTCCGGATGCCGGCAGAACGGGCACCGCACGCGCTACGCCTCCTTCGCCCGCGCCGGAGCCGACCGCCCCGGACCGGGGACGACGGGACACCGTTGAGGACCCGGCATCCACGCCGGACGGACCACCTTGTGGATGGACCGCCAGCTCCCCGTGGAAGACCTGTGGAACAACCTGTGGATGACTTACACCCCGGTAAGCACCAGATGTTGTGTCCACGGTAGCGCACGGCCCCAGAGATGGGGACAGCACCCCCGTATGGTCCGTGTGGTCCGCACCGCACGTCGACGAAAGACGACGGCGCGCGAGCCCCCGCGCCGAGACACTCGTGGACCCGGGAAGCCGGGGAAGCCGGGCGTCAGGGAAGGAGTAGCGACTGGCCCGGGGTGATCAGCGGCGACCGCAGGTGGTTCAGCCGCATCAGCCGGTCCACCACGACCCGGGTGTCGGCGCTCTCGTCGAGCGCCACCGCCACCGCCCACAGCGTCTCCCCCGGCACGACCAGATGGCGCCGCGGCGCCTCCGCGGCATCCGGCCCGGCGATCGACACCCCAGGCATGATCATGATTGCTACCGCCACGACAATCGCCACGACAATCGCCACGACAATCGATACCACCACCACCCGACCCCGCCGGGTCAGCCGGAGCGGCGGGGGTGCGGGCGGGCGACCCGGCGGGTATCCCGCCGGCCGGCGACCCGCCCGGTCCCTGGCCGTCGACAGGTCGACGACCCGCGCCCTGTGTGCGGATCCCATGGCACCCTCCCGTTCCGACGACACCGAACGCCGAAGATCGAACCTTCGTTCGATCGAACGCGTGGTCGATTGTCGCATCGGGAACCGGAAACCGCCAGGAACACGCTCGAACAGACGTTTGAGATTCTGCGACCCGCCGGTTACCGTCGAGTCGATCGGGTGTGAACCGGGCGGTTTCCCTCGGTCACGGACAGCGGCGAGTCGGTGGGTGACGGCTTCCGGAGCGGGACGGTCCGCCGTGCGGCCACCGGCCGGCCGGTGGCCGCACGGCGGAAGAAAAACGCGACGAGGAGAGCGGTAAGCGATGACTAGCCAAGGCAGGGGTACGCGCCGGGGCGGAACCCGCGGCAACGTGCGAGCCTTTCCCGAAGGCCCCGCGGACGCGGGCCTGACCCCCCGGCAGCGCAAGGTGCTAGAGGTCATCCGGGCCGCGGTGGAGCGGCGCGGATATCCGCCCAGCGTGCGGGAGATCGGTGAGGCGGTCGGCCTCACCAGCACCAGTAGTGTGGCTCACCAGCTCAAGGTGCTCGAGGAGAAGGGCTACCTGCGGCGGGACCCGAACCGCCCGAGAGCGATGGAGGTGCTGACCGTCGAGCACCCCCGGCGGCGCGCGGATGCGGACGCGGGCGCGACGACGGTGGCGGGCACGATTCCCATCATCGGTGAGGCGGCGCCGGGCACCACCGAAGGAAGCAAGTCGGACGCCGCCTACGTGCCGGTGCTGGGCCGAATCGCCGCCGGTGGCCCGATCCTGGCCGAGCAGGCGGTCGAGGACGTCTTCCCGCTACCCAGGGAGATCGTCGGCGAGGGCACTCTGTTCCTGCTCCGAGTCGTCGGCGACTCGATGATCAATGCGGCGATCTGCGACGGTGACTGGGTGGTCGTCCGCCAGCAGCCGGTCGCGGACAACGGGGAGATCGTCGCCGCAATGATCGACGGGGAGGCGACGGTCAAGCGCCTGCGGGTTCGGGACGGCAAGATCTGGCTACATCCGGAGAACCCGGCCTTCGCCGACATCGCCGGTGAGGATGCGACCATCCTCGGCCGGATCGTGGCTGTGCTCCGCAGGGTTTGACGTGGATCGGCCGGCCGCCCATCGGGTGGCCGGCCGGGTTGCCTCGCGTTTGATCGCTCCTGGGCTCAGGCCCGGTAGGCGTGCAGCTCCGCCGCGAGTCCCGGGGAGACCCGGGCGGACAGCCGGGTACCGGTCTCGGTGTGCTCCAGCGTGAGCACCTCGCCGTTCGCGTGCACCCGGGAGACCAGGTCGCCCCGGCTGTAGGGCACGAGCACGCGCATCTCCACGTCGGGATGCGGCACCCGGGCACAGAGCGCGTCGACCAGCGCGGCCAGCCCCTCGCCCGTGCGTGCCGAGACGAACACGGCGTCTGGGGCGAGCTGGCGCAGCCCCGCGACGACCGTCGGCTCCACGGCGTCCACCTTGTTGACGACGATCAGCTCGGGAACACCGCCCGCGTCGATGTCGTTGAGAACCTCGCGCACGGCGGAGATCTGCGCGGCCGGATCCGGCGATGATCCGTCCACAACGTGCAGGATGAGATCGGCATCGGCGACCTCTTCCAGCGTCGAGCGGAACGCCTCGACAATCTGATGCGGCAGATGCCGGACGAATCCGACGGTGTCGGTCAGGGTGAAGGCCCGGCCGTCCGGCAGGGTCGCCCGCCGCACGGTCGGATCGAGGGTGGCGAACAGCGCGTCCTCGACTAGGACACCCGCGCCGGTCAGCCGGTTGAGCAGCGACGACTTACCGGCGTTGGTGTAACCGGCGATCGCCACGCTGGGGACCTCGCCCCGCCGCCGGGCGGAACGCTTGGTCTCCCGCACGGTCGTCATCGCGGCGAGCTCGCAGCGCAACCGCGCCATCCTGGCCCGCAGCCGCCGACGGTCGGTCTCGATCTTCGTCTCACCGGGACCACGGGTACCGATGGGCGCCCGGCCGCCGCCGCTGGCCGCGGCCCGCGACATCGACTCACCCCACCCACGCAGCCGGGGCAGCATGTACTGCAACTGCGCGAGCTCGACCTGGGCCTTGCCCTCTCGAGAGGTCGCGTGCTGGGCGAAGATGTCCAGGATGAGGGCCGTCCGGTCGATGACCTTTACCTTGACGACCTCCTCCAGCTGCCGCAGCTGACCCGGGGTGAGTTCGCCATCGCAGACCACCGTGTCCGCGCCGGTCGCCGCGACGACCTCGGCGAGCTCGCGCGCCTTGCCCGAACCGACGTAGGTCGCGGCATCCGGCCGATCGCGGCGCTGCACGAGCGCGTCGAGCACCACCGAACCGGCGGTCGTGGCGAGCGCCGCGAGCTCCGCCATGGAGCTCTCGGCCGACCGCAGGGAACCCGACGTCCATACGCCGATGAGGACGACACGCTCCAGCCGCAGCTGCCGGTACTCGACCTCGGTGACGTCGTCGAGCTCGGTGGCGAGACCGGGAACCCGCCGCAACGCGGCGCGATCCTCCAGGTCGAAACCGTCCCCAGAATCGTCGAAGAAGTTCGGCAGGTAAGACGGATCGGCGCCAGTCAGCTTGATGAGGGATCTGTCGAGAGTGGACGCATCGAAGGCGTCAGCAGGAAGTGTCATACCATCCGTTCTCAACGCGGCCCGTTACCGCACCATTCCGCGATCATTCCGTGCCGCTTGCTCCGGCCGGGCCCCACGACCCGGTGGCCCGAGGAGGATCCGCCGGTCCGGAAGACCCTGCCACGCTCGTGGCGCGTCTCCCCCCTCGTTTCCCGGCGAATCCCGTCGCCAACCAGGGTCCCACGCCACCACGTCGATCGCGAACCGTTTTGCCGCTCCGCCGGCGTAGCGTCTGCGCCGTGTACCACGAGTACCACGAGAGACGGGCCCGCCGCCTCGCCGCGACGATCTGGGACAGCTCGGGCCGCCCGACTCCCCCGGACACCACGCGGACGACGGCGGACCGGCGTCCGGACAGCACCGGGCCCTCGGAGGGCACCGGGCACACAGGCGGCACCGGGCACACAGACTTGGTGTGCAGCCGGCGGGTGTTGCCGGACGGATGCATGGACATCATCTGGAGTTCCGACGCCAATCTGATCGTCGCGGGGCCGGACACGGCGGCGAAGCTGGTGCGCTGGGCACCAGGCGTGCGGCACGTCGGGCTCCGCTTCGACTCGGGCTCTGGACCATCCCACCTCGGAGTGGCCGCGGACGAACTGCGCGACCAACGCATCCCGCTCGCCGACCTGTGGGGCGACGGACCGGCGCAGCGACTCGCCGAGCGGCTCGCCATGGCCGCTGATCCCCTGGTCGCATTCGAGTCGTCGATCGCCGCCCGGCCCGTTCACCCGGCGCTCGTGGACCGGTTGGTTCCCGCCGTTCTGGCGGGTGCCCGCGCCCGGGCGCCCGTGGACGACCTCGCGCGCATAGTCGGGCTGAGCGAACGCCAGCTGCTGCGTCGCTGCCGGCGCGTCTTCGGATATGGCCCGAAGACGCTCGCCAGGATCCTCCGGATGCAGGACGCCCTGCACGCGGCGCGGGCCGGCATCCCGTTCGCGGTCGTGGCGGCCGAGGCCGGCTACGCCGACCAGGCGCACCTCGCCCGGGAGGTACGCGCGCTCGCCGGAGTTCCGCCGACCCGTCTCATCCGAACTGCCAACGTTCAGGACGAACTGGACGTCTCGGTAGCGGATGTCGCGGATATCGCGGCCACTACGGGCAGTGGGGCGTAGAGGTCGACGTGGTTGCCGTCTGGATCGAGCACGACCGCGTACCGCTGGCCCCAGAAGGCGTCCCAGGGCGGAAGGTGGCCGGCGTGACCGGCGCCGACGAGGTCGGCGTAGACCTCGTCGACCTCGTCCGGCGTGTCGCAGGCGAAGGCCAGCCCGACCCGCGGCGAGCCGGTACCCGCCGACCAGTGCGGATCAAAGGATCGGATGGTCGCCTCGCTGTCGAACGCGAGGCGTAGACCGCCGGGCAGCTGCACCTCGACGTGCGGCTGGGCGTCGGCCCCGGCGGGCAGGTCGAGGCCGAGCCGGCGGTAGAACGCCAGGGACCGGGCCATATCAGCGACGATCACACCGGTCAGGGTGAACGATGGTGGCATGAGGGCACCGTAGGGCCGGCAGGCGGGCCGGGTCTTGTAGGAAACGGACACCTCACCCGACCGGGTCGTGGACCTCCGCACGGCGCAGCACGCCGTCGAAGACCAGCTCGGCGGGCCCTCGCAACAGCACGGTCTCCGGCTGCCAGATCACGACCAGGCCGCCGCCGGGCACATCCACCTCGACCTCGACCGGCGCACCCCCCGGCCGAGCACCTCGCCGGGCCGCCCAGGCCACCGCGACCGCGCAGGCACCGGTGCCGCAGGACGCGGTCTCCCCGACCCCACGTTCGAACACCCGCATCGCCACCCCACCCGGCCGGGCGACGACGATCTCCACGTTCACCCCGTCCGGGAAGTCGACCGGGGAGAACGACGGTGGTCGGGTCAGGTCGAGCCGACGCAGCCCGGCGACGTCCAGGTCGTCGGCGAAGCAGACCGCGTGCGGATTACCCATCGAGACCGCGGTCGCGGTGAAGGCACGATCGGCGACGGTGACCGGGGCCCCGGGTCCGTCGATGATCCGCGGCGGTCCCATGTCGACCGTGACGTCACCGTCCACCGCGACCTCGACGAGCCGCAGCCCGGCGCGGGTCGCGACGTGGAACCGTCCCGGCTGGGCGTATCCGGCGTCGACGAGGTAGCGGGCGAACACCCGGGCGCCGTTGCCGCACATCTCGGCAATCGAACCGTCAGCATTGCGGTAGTCCATGAACCAGCGCGCCCGGCCGGCCAGACCGGCCGCCTCGGGAACCGCGGCGCAGAGCACCACCCGCAGCACCCCGTCGCCCCCGATGCCGGTCCGCCGGTCGCACAGCGCGCGCACCAGGCCCGCGGTGAGGTCGAGGTCCCCGTCGGGATCCGGCAGGAGGACGAAGTCGTTGCCCGTCCCGTGGCCCTTGACGAATCGCAACCCCAGCTCGTCCCGCACGTCGCCGATCGTACGGGGGACGCCGCTCGGCACCTGACGACCGGGCTCCCGCGGCGGCGTCAGCCGGCGGCGGCCCGCGCCCACTCCCGCATCCGGTCGTCGGAATGCGACGGCTTGTACCAGCGGTCGGGCCGGCCGCGCCCGAGGGCGATCATCCGAGCGTCCTCCACCGGCACCGGCGGACAGAACACCGGTCCGATGGCGCGATCGCAGCCAAGATCCACCACCCGGGACGCCAGGCGCGCGGTGTCGACATCGTCGGCGACGACGGGCAGGCCGCGCTGGTGGGCGAGCCGGACGATGGCCGCGAGCACGGCCTCACCCTCGAGGTCCTTCATGGTCGCCCGCAGGAACAGGCCGTCGATCTTGACGAGGTTCAGCGGCAACTGGTCGAGCACGGCCAGCGAGCCCAGCCACGTGCCGAAGGACCCGACCGCGATCGCCACCCCGAGAGCACGCAGCCGGGTCAGCAACCGGGGCACCATCGGCGCGGCGAGCCCGAGGGTCTGCTCGCTGAACTCGAGGCCGATCGCCCCGGCCGGCAGCACCCGGCCCGAGACGAGCCGGTCGACCTCGGCCGCGAAGGCGAGGCTGGCAAGCTGGCGGCCATCGATGTTCACCCACAACCGGGGCGGGCGGATCGGCGTCCCGACCGCCATCCGATGCCAGGTGCGCGCCTCGGTCACGGCCATCCGCAGCACCCACTGGTCCACCTGATGGACGAGGCCCGCGGCCACGGCGATCGGCATGAAATCCGCCGGGCCCAGCACCCCGCGTTCCGGGTGCAGCCACCGCGGATGGGCTTCCATCCCCGGCACCGACCCGTTGCGCAGGTCGACCTCCGGTTGGAAGTGCAGCCGCAGCGAACCATCATCGAAGGCGGCGTAGAGCGCGGGGACGAGAGTCAGGTCGGGTGGGGTACCAGCATCAGCGGTGGGCGCGGTCACATCGATCTCTCCAGACGCCGTGCGGGACCGGCCGCCGCGCACCGGCCACCGGCGACGCCACGCATTGGCGGCGGCCCGATCGACCCCGACCCGGTCGGCCGATCACCCGTCAGAGCGAACCCACCAGCCGTCGCACCTGGGTGACATCTGGTTTGTCCAACCAGGCTATCCGGTTATCCCGCCGGAACCAGGACCTTTGTCGACGGGCAAAGCGCCGCGTCGCCGTAATTGTGGCGAGCTTGGCCTGTTCAGCGGAGTCCATTGCGCCGTCGAACCAGGCCAGAACCTGGGCATAGCCCAGTGCGCGAGACGCGGTTCGGCCTTCCCGCAGGCCGCATTCCACCAACCTTCGCACTTCGTCAGGAAAACCAGCACCCCACATTTTCTCCACCCGGTCCGTGATCCGTTGGTCGAGATCGGGGCGATCCACGCCGATCTGCACGACCTCATAGACCGAGCGGTGCTCCGGCAGGGTGGCCGTGAAGGTTCCGGTGAGCTCGACGACCTCCAGGGCACGCACAATCCGCCGGCCGTTGCTGGGCAGGATCGCCGCGGCGGCCTGCGGTGCCAGCGCGGCCAGCCGGTCGTGCAGCGCCGGGGCGCCGACGCGGGCCAGTTCCTCCTCCCACCGCGCCCGGACGCCCGGATCGGTCCCCGGGAAGGTCAGATTGTCGAGAACCGCGCGGACGTAGAGCCCGGAACCGCCGACCAGCACCGGAATGCGCCCGGCGGCGAGCAGATCGTCGATTACCCGGCGGGCGTCCACCTGGAAGCTCGCGACGTCCGCGGGACGCGTCACGTCCCACAGGTCGAGCAGATGGTGGGGCACCCCGCGACGCTCCGCCTCGGGAACCTTGGCGGTACCGATGTCCATCCCGCGGTAGAGCTGCATCGAGTCCGCGTTCACCACCTCGCCGCCGAGGGCGAGCGCGATCTCGATGCCGAGGTCGCTCTTCCCGCCAGCGGTCGGCCCCACGACCGCCACCACCGGCCCCCGGCGCGGTTCCTCCTGCCTGTTCATCCTCGCTCGGCAACATCCCGTGTCCAGAGGGCAACCAGATAGCCGACACCGTACGGCGCGTCGTCATACCGGAGGTCACTGTTCCATGCCCCCGGGCCCAGGGACCCCGGGCCCGGGCCGTCCCGGGTCGCGGCGAGCAGGGCGCCGGCCAGGACCTGCCAGGACGCCCGGCCCGCGGCGAGCAGCTCCCGGGCCAACCCCGGGTCCAGGGCGAGCAGGCCGGCTGGATCCCCCGCGGCCAGCGCCGCGGCGGCGGTCGCGTCGAACGCCGCGGCCCGTGGATCCAACCCGCCGGGAGCCTTCAGCGTGCGACAGGCCGAGCCGTCGCCCATCACGAGCAGTGCGAGGCGTTCCTGCGGAGCGGAGCCCGCGACCAGCCGCGATCCGAGTGCGACGGCCCCGTCCGGAGAGATCTCCGCGGGCACCCCGACGGCGGTGCGGGCGCCGGGCCAACCGACGGCGCCCAGCAGCCAGGCGCCGATCGTGATCGACAACGGTAGAGGGGGCGACGGTAGGACGGGCGACGACGGGACAGACGGCGACTCGGGGGCCAGCGCGGTCGGGCCGAGGTCCACCCGGAGATCCACGCCGAAGCCGGCCAGCGACCCGAACGCGGCGGGGCCGTAGGACACCTCGGTCGCCGCGTCACCCACCACCACGATCGTGTCCGGCTTGGTGGCACACAGCAGGCGCACCGCGTCCACCGCGACGGCCCGTGCCTCGATCGGCTCACCACAGCCGACCTCGGGAACCAGCAACGGAGGATGAGGACAGACCGCGGCGGCGACGAGGGTCATCGACGTACCGGAGTACAGCAGGCGTCCGCGCCGGCCGACGCCGTGCCAGCAGACGCCAGGCCGACGGGACCGGGCGAGGACGGCCGCAGGGACGGGATGCCCAGGGTGACGATCGGCCGTCCGCCTGCCGGCTGCTGCGCGGCGGCCGCACCGCCACCGTCACGCCCGAGCGCCCACGCGTCCCCCGCACGGGTCGCCCGGTGGGACCGCAGGGGGCCGTCGGCGGTGAGGTGGTGGGGTGCCGCCCGCGTCACCACCGTCTCGACGACGTCGCCCGGGCGCACCGTAGGCGCGACCGCGGCGCCGCCCGCCCTCGAGCCCGAGCCGGTGGGCGAGCTCGCGGCCTCGTCCGCGCGGAAGTGCACGAGCCGTCCGTCCCGGGCCCGGCCGGACATCCGGCCGGTGGCGCCGTCCTTGCGCCCCTCTCCCTCCGAGACCAGCACCTCGACCCGCCGGCCGACCAGGGCCCGGTTCTCCGCCCAGGAGATCTCGTCCTGCAGGGCCACCAGCCGGGTATACCGGTCGGCTACAGTCGCCCGGTCCACCTGGGCGTCCATGGTCGCTGCCGGGGTGCCCGGGCGAGGCGAGTACTGGAAGGTGAAGGCGCCGGAGAACCGGGCCGCCCGCACCACGTCGAGGGTGTCGGCGAAGTCCGCCTCGGTCTCGCCGGGGAAGCCCACGATGATGTCGGTGGTGATGGCCGCGTCGGGCATGACTGCCCGCACCCGCTCGACAATGCCGAGGAACCGGTCCCGACGGTACGAGCGGCGCATGCGGCGCAGCACGGTGTCCGACCCGGACTGCAACGGCATGTGCAGCTGGTGGCACACGTTCAAGGTGGTCGCCATGGCCTCGATGACGTCATCGGTGAAGTCGCGCGGATGCGGTGAGGTGAAGCGGACACGTTCGAGACCGTCGACGCGACCGCAGGCGGCCAGCAGCTTCGCGAAGGCACCGGGATCTCCCAGGGAGCGCCCGTAGGAGTTGACGTTCTGCCCCAGCAGCGTGATCTCCAGGGCGCCCTCCGCGACCAGGGCCTCGACCTCGGCGAGCACGTCGCCCGGCCGGCGGTCACGCTCGCGGCCACGCAGGCTGGGGACGATGCAGAAGGTGCAGGTGTTGTCGCATCCCACGCTGATGCTGACCCAGGCCGAGTGATGGCTGGCCCGCCGGGTCGGCAGAGAGCTCGGGAAGACCTCCAGGGCCTCGGCGATCTCGACCTGGGCCGCCGCGTTGTGCCGCGCGCGCTCCAGCAGCACGGGCAATCGGTGCAGGTTGTGCGTGCCGAAAACCACGTCAACCCAGGGTGCCCGGTCAAGGATCGCGGCCCGGTCCTTCTGGGCGAGGCAGCCCCCGACCGCGATCTGCATGCCCGGATGGCCCTTCTTCACCGGGACGAGCTGGCCGAGATTGCCGTACAGGCGGTTGTCGGCGTTCTCCCGCACCGCGCAGGTGTTGAACACGACTACATCCGCCTCGCCGCCGGGATCGACCGGGGAGTAGCCGGCGGATTCCAGCAGCCCACAGAGCCGTTCGGAGTCGTGGACGTTCATCTGGCACCCGAACGTGCGGACCTCGTAGCTGCGGCCGTTCACCCGACCAGCCTACGGCGCCTGCACCCGGCCGGGTCTGGGGTCGGGTGCGGGGGCGGGTCTGGGTTGGTCTGGGTTGGGTCCGGCGGGGACGGGATCGCGTCGCGGACCGCCTCGCCGGCGGGACCGGGACCCTCCCCGTCGGGAGCTGGGGCGACCCATCCTGGTCTGGAGGCCGCCCAAGATATCAGGCAACACCCCGCTCGATATATTTGCATAGGGGACGTAATGAAGTAACAAATACGTGATCGAGAGCATCATCGCAGGTCACAGGCCCGTGGAGGGTTCGAAACGCGCAAGTTATTTCATTTCGACTCCATAGCTGCAGGGATACTATTCTCGAATGTTCCCGCCAGTGCGCCGAAATCCGCGCGAGACGACCGCCCCAGCTGTCGGCCCCACGACCGATCCGCGCGCCTGGCCGTTCCATCATGAGGCCGCCGGGACGCTCGGCCCAACACCACACCGTCATTGTGCCGGGAGGTCGACATGCCTTTGGTGACCCTGGAAGGCGTCGGGAAGTCGTTCGGCGACAACCGGGTCCTAGCCGACGTCGACCTGTCCGTCGAGGCGGGCGAGGTCGTCATCATCATCGGGCCCTCGGGGTCGGGGAAGTCGACCCTGTGCCGCTGCATCAACCAATTGGAAACGATCGACGAGGGCCGGATCCTCTTCGAGGGCCGTCCCCTGCCCACGGAGAGCCATGAGCTCGCCCGGATGCGGTCACGGGTCGGAATGGTATTCCAATCGTTCAACCTCTTCGCGCACAAGACGGTGCTCGAGAACGTCACCCTGGGACCGGTCAAGGTCCTGGGGCACAACCGCCTGCAGGCCCGCGCCCGGGCCCAGGAACTACTGGAACGCGTGGGGATCGCCGACAAGGCGGACCGGTTGCCCCGCCAGCTCTCCGGCGGCCAGCAGCAGCGCGCCGCCATCGCCAGGGCGCTGGCGATGGATCCCGTGCTCATGCTCTTCGACGAACCGACCTCGGCGCTCGACCCAGAGATGATCTCCGAGGTGCTGGACGTGATGAGGTCGCTGGCCACCAGCGGCATGACCATGATCGTCGTCACCCACGAAATGGGATTCGCGCGTTCCGCCGCGGACCGGGTGGCCTTCATGGCGGACGGCCGCATTCTCGAGATCGCCCCGCCGGAGAGTTTCTTCGCCGCGCCGCGGACCGAACGCGCCCGGGACTTCCTGGCCCGGGTCCTGCAGCACTGACCTCCACCGACCCGGCCCAACCGGGCCCGACCCGGTCGCACCCGCCGCCCGCCGCGCCGCCGGCACCCGGAGGCACACCAGAGGCACGTACCACCGGAGGGACGCAGTTCCTCAGGGGGACACACACCACCCGACGCCAGATCACCTGCTCCGGACCCGCGGTCCGGACCACTGCGAGAGGATCGGTCATGCGTACATCGTTCAGCCGGACGCGGCGCCCCGCCGCCGGGCATCTCAACGGGAGCTCAGGCGGGTTGTCACGCGGACGCAGCCGCCACAGGCGCGGCAGCGCGCTCCTCGCCGGCGTGACGCTGCTCGCCGCCCTCGGGCTGAGTGCCTGTGGGAGCGGCGGCGACGACGCCTCGGCACCCACCGCCTCGGTGACCTTCACCGCCGGCACCACCATGGCCCGGCTGCACGACGCTGGAAAGATCATCATCGGGACGAAGTTCGACCAGAACCTGTTCGGGCTGAAGAACCTCAGCGGCCAGCCCGAGGGCTTCGACGTCGAGATCTCGAAGATCGTCACGGATGCCCTGGGCATCCCACGCGACAAGGTCTCCTACGTGGAGACCGTGTCGGCCAACCGTGAACCCTTCATCCAGCAGGGTCGGGTCGACCTCGTGGTGGCCACCTACACAATCAACGACAAACGGAAGAAGGTCGTCGACTTCGCGGGGCCGTACTACGTCTCCGGCCAGTCCATCATGGTCGCGAAGAACAACACCGACATCACCGGCAAGGACACCCTTGCCGGCAAGAAGGTGTGCTCGGTCAGCGGATCCACGCCGGCCGAGAACATCCGCCGGGTGGCGCCCACCGCCCAGCTCGTGCTGTTCGATGTGTACAGCAAGTGCGCCGACGCGTTGAAGAACGGTCAGGTCGACGCGGTCACCACGGACAAGGGCATCCTGCTGGGTCTCGTCGACAAGGACCCCGACGCCTTCAAGGTGGTGGGTGACACCTTCACGAAGGAGCCCTACGGCATCGGCCTCAAGAAGGGTGACGACGCGTTCCGGAACTTCATCAACGACACGCTCGAGGCCGCTTACAAGGACGGGCGCTGGGAGAAGGCGTACACCTCGACCCTCGGCAAGGTGGAGCCGACCGTGCCCACTCCCCCGGCTGCCGACCGATACACGTCCTGATCCGCCAATCATCGCTCGGGGCACGACCGGTCGGCCTCACCCGGGCCGACCGGTCGTCCACCCGCCACCGCCTGAGGGAGGACAGCGATCGACGCCGTCATCGATAACCTCGGCATCTTCGCCGAGGGCTTCCGCCGGACGGTCGGGCTAAGCCTGTTCGCGTCCGTGGCGGCGCTGATCCTCGGTACCGTCCTCGCAGCGATGCGGGTCTCCCCCGTGCCCCCGCTGCGCTGGACCGGCACCGCCTACGTGCAGACGGTCCGCAACACCCCGCTGACCGTCGTGTTCTTCTTCGTGGTGTTCGTCCTGCCGCAGCTGGACATCGTCTTCTCATATTTCACGTTCGCGGTGGTCGCGCTCTCGATTTATCACGCCGCGCTGGTCTGCGAGGCGGTGCGTTCCGGGATCAATGGGGTTGACCTCGGTCAGGCCGAAGCGGCTCGTGCGTTGGGCCTGACCTTCTCCCAGACGCTGCGAATGATCATCCTTCCGCAGGCATTCCGCAACGTGCTGCAACCGCTGGGCAGCGTGGTGAGCGCGCTGATCCGCAACACCTCGATCGCCGCGGCGTTCGGCGTCGAGGAGCTGACCGGCATGGTCCAACGGCTCACGACCGTCAATCCGGATGCGGTGATCGTCGTGCTGCTCGGCGGTGTGGTGGCATACCTGATCCTCACCGCGGTGCTGGCAGCCGGGCTGTCCCTGGCCGAACGACGGGTGGCGAGGGCGCGATGAGCACCGAGATCATCCTGGCCGATCCACCGGGTCCGCGTGGTCGGCGTCGCATCCTGATCGCGCGTGTGGTGGCCGCCGCTGTCCTCGTCGGGCTGGTCACGCTGGCGGTGCTCCGCCTCGCCGACTCCGGCCAGCTCGACGGCAATCGCTGGAGTGTCTTCGTCGATCAACCGGCGCTGCGCACCCTGCTGTGGAACGGGCTGCTCGACACGTTGCGCGCCGCGCTGACCGCGATGCTGTTCGCCTCGGCGGTGGGGACCCTGCTCGCCCTGGCCCGGCTGTCCCAGCGCCGGGCGGTGCGCATCCCGGCCACGCTGCTGGTGGAGCTGTTCCGCAGCCTGCCTGTCCTGATGCTCATCCTGTTCGCCTACCTCGGTCTGCCGGCGCTCGGCTGGCGGCTCTCGGCGTTCTGGGCCCTGGTCATCGGGCTGACCGCCTACAACGGGGCGGTGCTCAGCGAGATCTTCCGCGCCGGGATCCAGTCGGTCGACCGGGGGCAGACGGAGGCCGCGGCGGCGGTCGGGCTGCGGCCGGTCCAGATCTTCCGCCTCATCCAGTTTCCCCAGGCGGTCCGGCGGATGAGCCCGACGCTGGTGAGCCAGCTGGTGACGTTGCTCAAGGACACCTCACTGGGCTACGTCATCGCCTACAGCGAGCTGCTGCGATCGGGACGCAGTGCGGTCGAGTACCTGGGCAGCAGGTACGCCCTGCCCATCTACACCGTCATGGCGGTGATGTACATCGTCACCAACGGGCTGCTGTCGCTGTTGGCCCGATGGCTGGACCGTCGCCAGGACCGCCGCCTCGGCGGCCGCATCCCGGCTCAGCGGGCGGTGCCCACCGCACGGGTCTCGCGCACGACGGTCACCCGGATCTGACCCGGATAGGTGAGCTCCTCCTCGATCTGCCTGGCGACGTCCCGGGCGAGCAGATGGGCGGCGAGATCGTCGACCTCCTCGGGCACGACCATGACACGCACCTCCCGGCCGGCCTGCATGGCGAACACCTTGTCGACACCCGGACGGTCACCGGCGATCTGCTCGATGCGCTCGAGCCGTTTCACATACGACTCCAGGCTGTCGCGGCAGGCGCCAGGCCGGCCACCGGAGATCTGGTCAGCGGCCTGGGTCAGCACCGCGCAGATCGAGCGGGGTGCGACCTCGTTGTGATGGGCCTCGATCGCGTGCACGACCTCCTCGTCCTCACCGTAGCGACGGGCCACCTCCGCCCCGATCAACGCATGAGAGCCCTCGATCTCGTGGGTAAGAGCCTTGCCGAGGTCGTGCAGCAGAGCCGCTCGTTTCGCAAGTGGAAGCGGCATGCGCAGCTCGGCGGCCATGATTCCGGCGAGGTGGGCGCTTTCGATCAGGTGCGCGAGCACGTTCTGGCCGTAGCTGGTTCGGTAACGCAACTGGCCCAGCAGATTGACCAGCTCGGGGTGCATCTCGGAAATGCCGGTCTCGAGCAGGGCGTCCTCGCCCGCCCGCACGCACCGCTCGGTCACCTCGAGCTGGGCGCGGGCGTGCTCCTCCTCGATGCGGTGCGGATGGATCCGGCCGTCGGACACCAGAGCCGCCAGCGTGATGCGACCGACCTCGCGACGCACCGGATCGAAGCAGCTCAGCAGCACCGCCTCGGGCGTGTCGTCGATGAGCACGTTGACCCCGGTGACGGACTCGAAAGCCCGGATGTTGCGTCCCTCCCGCCCGATGATGG
>NZ_CDWRCL010000016.1:0-33681 GCF_977927575.1 Frankia sp. CcCS3 | reverse complement strand
GCCATGCCACGGTTTCGATGTCACCTATTTTGTTACGACACGTCAACAGCGGTTCGGGTTCACTCATCTTCCTGGTCCCCACCTGACGCCTCTCCGGCGCCTTTTCCACATCGCTCACCACGACGGTCTTCAGCCAACGCAGCATGTGGCGGTTTGAATCCTCCCCCCGAAGGGCGACTCCGAAGGGCCATACCTTCATCTCTCGCGCAGCATCAACTCCAGAGCACGCCCTACCCTCCCATCAGCACTCCTTCGTCGTTCATGGCACACGCCTCGGCAAGTTTGCTGACGCGCAGGTGATCGGTGCTGGCTGGGGTTTCTGGTGGGACTGTGCAGCGAGAGGCTGACGCCGGGTCCGGGGTTTCAGGGGTACGGGCACGACACCTGGAGATCATGGAGGTTCCTACGCCGTCATGATCAACCCGAGATGTCGTGCCCGCCGTCCCAGTATCGCCGCCTGCCCCTGCTCTCGATCAGCTGGCTGCCGCCGTCGCCGACGGTCATTACCCTCCGTCGTCGGTGACGGGTCTGCTGGCGGTCTTCGGCCGGGTCCCGGACCCGCGGAAACCCCGAGGTAGACGGCACAGCCTGGCCGTGGTGCTGACCCTGGCGACGTGCGCGGTGCTCGCTGACGCGCGGTCGTTCACCGCGATCGGCGAATGGGCCTCCGATGCCGGTCAGGCGGATGCTCTGCACACCCAGACCGAGACCGCCCGCTGGCTGGTCGGCCGCGGGGTGAAAGCCACCGAGACCGAGGTCGCCTACCTGGTCACCAGCCTGCCGACACATCAGGCCAGCCCGACCCAGTCGGTGGTGCTGCGGTTCCGCGGCGACACACGGAATCCGCCGTACCGCGAAGAGCCGCTCATGCCGTGGTGACGACGACCTTGCCGCGAGCGTGCCCGCGTTCCAGATAGCGCAGACCTTCGGCGACGTCGACCAGTGGGTACGTCCGGTCGATGACCGACGTGAGCTTCCCGTCCTCGACGAGCCGGGTGAGGGTGAGTAGCTCCGCCTGATCCTGACGGGTGGGCAGCGGTCGGAGCCGCTGCCGGACGAAGCCGTTGACCACGATCGCGCGGAGCATCCAGCCGACCGCCCCGACGACGTGGCCGGGTGAACCGCCGGCATTGAGCACGAGGGTTCCCGTCGGGGTCAGCGCCCGGCGCAGCCGGCTCAGTGGCCGGTTGCCGACGTTGTCGAGGATCACGTCGTAGTGGGCGTGCGCGTCGGTGAAGTCATCGGTGGTGTAGTCGATGACGTGTGTGGCGCCGAGCGCGCGGACCAGTTCGACGTTGCGGGTGCTGCACACCCCGGTGACTTCCGCGCCGAGCGCGGCCGCGATCTGGATGGCGTATGTACCGACGCCGCCGGCGGCCCCGTTGACGAGTACCAGGTGCCCGGCCTGGACCCCACCCATGTCGCGGATCCCCCGCAGGGCGGTGGTCGCGGCAATCGGGAGCGCCGCCGCCTGCCCGAAGGTCAGGCCGGCCGGCTTGGGTACCACCGTGTCCGCCGGGGCGCGGGCATACTCGGCGAATGCGCCTGGGCAGAAGCCGAGCACCTCGTCGCCGGGTCGTAGCACGTGCACGTTCGCGCCGACCGCCTCCACGACGCCCGACGCGTTGATCCCGGCCACACGGCGCTTCGGCCTGGTCAGTCCCATTCCGGGCATGAGTCGCGCGACGAGCGGGTCGCCTCGCACCATGTGCCAGTCGTACGGGTTCAGCGCGGCGGCCCGCACCCGAACCAGTACGTCATCCGGCCCGAGTTCGGGCATGCCGACATCGGTCAGCTGCAGGATGTCCGGCGGGCCGAACCGCTCCTGGACGACTGCCTTCACCAGGTCTCCTCTGTCGTCATGCTGGCGGGCCGGAAACGCGAGATCACCGAATCTGCCAGCATGGCGATACTGACAACGGATTGCGCGGCCCACGACACGCCGGCATGGCGATGGTCCCACGCCGGGCTATCGCGAGACAGGATGGCTGGCTGGCTCGAACGCAGATCCGGTGGAAGTGCGACGAAAAACGCCGTGGCCGTCCAGTTAACTGTGCGGTCACACTATCAAGCTCCGCCGCCGTCCCGATGCGCTGGCGACGGAGCGCCCCTTTCCGAGGCGTGGCCGAGGTTCCGCTCTCCTTCGTGAGCCCGTTACTCCGGTTGCCGGAGAGAGCGGAGCAGGAGCCGGCCGAACCGGGTGAGGAGCAGGGCGCCGGAGCCGGCGAGCGCGGCGAGCACGCCGATGAGGAGGTCTCGCGCCGAGTTCGCGCCGAGGACCTGGAGTACCGCGAAGGCGGCGCCGAAGGGCAGGCCGACGACGGTGAGGACGCCGAGCGCCGCGCCGACCTGCTGCCCCTCCTGGGTCTGGGCGATCCGGTTCAGGTCGACGATCTCGGTGAGCACGGCGTCGAACCGCTCGGGCAGATGGTGCTGTGCCTGGTAGACGGTGAGGATGTCGTTCGCCGGGCCGTGGGCGCTGGCGTCCCGGAGCCAGTAGATGTTGCGGAATCGGGCGGCCCGTTCTTCGAGACGGGCGAGATGACGCGTGAGGTCCTGGGCTTCGAACGCGCGGGCCGCCTCGTCGATCATCTCGGTGATGGCCGCGTTCTGGATCATGCCGATCAGGACCGCGTCGAGGTAGGTGGTGTGGGCGTAGAGCTGAGCGAAGCCGAAGAACGCATCATCGGCGCCGTCGTCGGGGCGTAGACCGAGAAAGGCGGCGCCGTCCCGGGTGACGAGCCCGCGCCAGTCGGCGGAGAGGATCACTCGTCCGTCGAGGAGCTGGTCGGCGTGGTCGGGATCCGGTGGGTAGTCGGCGTTGGCGGTACGGGACGCGAGATGCCACAGCCAGGTGTCCGCGGTCGACCAGGAGTCGATTCGGACGGCGTCAGCGGGTCGCGGCGGGTCGGCTTCGGGAAGGGTGGGGAAGGTCAGAAACGCGATCGTGAACCCTCGGGCCGACGGCGCCAGACGGGCCCAGGTGGGCAGCGCCGAGCCAAGGTCAGGGGGTGGGGTCGCACTGCCGCGCCGGCCGGCGACGGCGCGCAGGACGTCGAGGAGCTCGGACCCGCCGGTCTGGACGTGGACATGGACGCGGACATGGACGATGACGAAGGCGAAGGCGCGGTCCGGCCGGTCCGGGTCGGGTAGGAGGATCTCCGTACCGAAGATCGGGTTGTTCGTCTCGCCGGTGGGTGCGGTGCGCTGCCAGCGGCTCGGCCGGTCAGGCGTGCCGTAGAGGATGCGTGTGCAGGCGGCGCTGAAATAGGTGCTGCGCGCGGCGGTGGTCGCTTCGATTTCCTTGTGGCGTAACGGCAGCGGACCTTCCGGCCAGTCCGGGGTGCCGGTGAGGAAGGCGGGACAGACGACCACGAAGGAATGCCGTCCCGGACGGTCTACCGGTAGAATTCGTCGACCTCCGGAAGGTCCAGTCTGATCACGAAATGGGCTCGGCCGGTGGACGGGGCGACCTCGAAACGCACACGCTCCCCGACGATGATCGTGCGGAATCCTTCGGTGACGATGTCGCTGTAGTCGAAGCCGTGGATCTCGCCGGTCTCGTCGTCGCGAACCAGGTAGGTCGCGGTGACCCGGTGGGGTCCGCTGCCCAGCGGTTGGCGATCGACGATCCGGCCGAACCGCTGCCCGCTGTCCGGCACGCCGGTCATGGTCACGCGACCTCCCGCACGCAGCGGAACCCGACGGCGTTACTGCTGCCCCGGCGTAGGTACAGGGCCTTCGACGAGGTCTGCACCGCCCGGTACGGGTTGTCGTAGGAGCCACCGCAGATCACCGCAGAGTTGATCCCGTCAAACACGGTCTCGGTCCATTCCCACACGTTGCCGGACATGCCGTGCACCCCGAACGGGGACAGGTTCGCCGCATGATCGGTCACCGGAGTCGGGGCGCAGTCCCGCAACCGGCCACCGTCGATCTCCTGCTTCCAGACCTCGTAGGTCACCAACGGCCGGCCGCTCCACGCGTCGGCGCAGTTGACCGCGGCCAGGTCGACGTCGTCTCCCCAGGGGAACAGCCGGCCGTCCGTGCCCCGGGCGGCGGCCTCCCACTCGACGCAGGTCGGCAGCCGCTTGCCCTCGAAGCGGGCGAAGGCGTAGGCACTCCACCAGTTAACGCAGTTCGCCGGGTAGTTGTCGTACGCCGGATCGGTGAAGTACTCCGGGTTCCGCAAGCGTTCCCGCCATGGTTCGTGGGTGTGGCCTGGCGGAGCGCCCGGATGATCCCACTGCGCGCAGCCCTGCTCGGCGACCGCGGCGAGAAACGCCTTGTACCGCCCGACCGTCACGGGGAACTCGTCGAACAGCACCGGCTTCTCGATCTTTCGGAGGAGGAGGCGGTGGCTCGGCCCGACCAGGTACGTCGCTGCCGGGAGCGTCCGCGGGGGCGCGGGGATCGTCTCGGCGCCGAGGTGGACGAGGAACTCCCGGACCTGCTCGGTCAGAATCGGTTCGGCGTTGCTGCCCGCGGCTTCCCGTCCGGCCGCGGTCCGCAGGTAGCGCGCGGCGAAATACTCCTGGAAAACGGTGTGCACCAACGCCACCGTGCCGGCGCCGGCCGGGCGGAACAGGGGCGCGAGCAGGAACGTCTCCAGCGTGACCCGTCCCTCGGCGAAGCATTCGATGCCGACGTGGGTGCAGAGGTCCGCCAGAGTGAACACCGCCTGATCGGCCAGGAATGCCGGGCCGAAGTAACTCTCCAGCCTGGGCCGGAGATCGGCGAGCCCGGCGGTGTTCAGGACCTGCCCGATGCGGGCCGGCACCAGGTCCACGAGGTGCCTGGCCGCATCCGCGGCGGGCCTCCGCGCGAGCTGGCCGGTCTGCTGAGCGAGCCGCAGTTCCAGCGGCGAGACCGAGTAGACCCGCTCGTCCGCGTGCAGCTTCAGGTCACCGAGCCGGACCACGCTGAACTGCGGAAGCTCCAGCGGATCGACGCCGTTCGCGTGCAGCTGCTGGACGAGCTGCTCCGAGATCAGCGACGAGCTGTTCAGCAGCCGGCGGACCTCGGGCGAGTCGGCGAGGAACGAGTAGCGGGACGACATCACGACCGTCGACTCCGCCGACAGCGCCTGCGAGACGTCGGAGAACACACCGAGGAACGCCTCCAGGCTCGTGTTCGGCACCGCCTCATCGATCGCGTCGAGCACGCACAGCACGGAGCCGGCCCGGATCAGGTACAGGAAGACGTCGAAGACCCGGTTCCGCGGAACCGTCATGTACGGGTTGAGGGTCCGGGTGACAAAGTCACCGAACTCCTCCTCGGGTTCCTTCAGGCTCATGTCCAGGTAGAAGCGGTAGCGATGCCGTGCGGGTTCCGAACCGTCCGCCGCGAGCTGCTTCAGCAGCGTCGTCTTCCCGCTGCCCGGACCACCGATGACGAGGATGTTCGCCGAGGTTCTCACGAGGCGGCGCAAGATCTCCCCGGCGTCGGGCGTCTCGGTGACCGTCATCTCGCCGGTGTGCTGGTCCGCTTCCAGCACATCCCCGGCAATCCTGAGCGGCTCTACGTCACGGGGTCTCGTCTCCGGGTAGCTGACCGTCAGGGCGGACAGGTGCGACGGTACGTCGACGATCCTCTCCACAAACCGCTCGTAGGCCACGATGCGGATCTCACCGTCCGCGAACGGCGCCACATCCTCGGACGGCTCGTCCGCGACGATCAGGAACCGGGTGTGCTTCGGGAGTTGGGTACTGAGGATCTCGCCGCCGGTCGTGGTGAGAAGCTGGTTCAGCTCTTCCAGGCTGCAACTGAGCATGATCTCCACATACTCGGCCTGCAACCCGATCTGCCGGCAGAACAGCTGGTAGACGGTGCTCTCGGACAGTTCGAACCGCTTGATCGCCTTGTACCCCAGCGTCGCGTATAGGCCCGAGAGGAACTCGGCCTTCCGCTCGACTAGCAGATCAAGGCTGGGCGCGTCACCGATGATCGCGGTGACACCGGTGCTGGTGAACCAGTCCAAGACGTCCAAGAGCCGGCGCACGGCGAGAAGGCCGTCCTCCTCGGCGATCTCATAACCGTCATGCGACGAGCGGTTCCGAAGCCGCTGGATGTCGGTGAACGCGTTGATGACGTTGGTGCTGCGGATATGCGGCCGGCAACCTTTGATCAGATCGTTCAGCGCCTTGCCGGACGGGTCGCCCGGAACCTCATGATAGGTCCACAGCTGCTTCAGCAGCCATTCGGCGATCTTCCCGATGAGCGAGACGGTGTTCTCTGGGTAGCCGTCACCCAACGACTTGATCGGCCGGGTGAAGTCGAGACCAAGATGTCGCGCGATCCGATCATGACCGTTGAGCTCGCCCTGCAGCCGATGAAGACGGTCATCGACGGTCTCGGTCACGAGACGGTCCTCCTCCGGGTACCGAGCACGAAGGCGAACCGGTCGGGAAAGAACAGCACCGGTTCCGGATGGCAGGCGTCGATCTCGGCCACGCCTGCTTCGATCTGGTCATCCTCGAACGTCGAGAGCAACGACATGTACCGACTGCGCACCATCGCCAGGTACCGGTCCTTCGGGATGCTCAACGGGTAGTCGCGGTACGTAAGACTCGCGGTCAGGCCCGCATCGCGCATGTGGTCCGCGATGTCGGCAGGGTCCGGCTGCAGCTCCTCGAACCGCTCCAGGGCCGCGACGAACAGCGGGTACGAGATCCGAGTCGGCAACATCACGATGAGGAAGCGGCCGCCGTCGCCGAGAAGGTCGGTGAGCCCGGCGATGACCCGCGGGCGGTCGGCGGGGGCCACGTGGTGGATCGCCTCTTTGATCATCACCACGTCGAGCGAACCGGGCTCGACGGCCGTCGTCGCGTCGGGGCTGGCCGCGCCGACGAGCTGCTCCGCCGAGGCGTGCACCGGGCGAAGACCGGGATCCGAAGGCAGCTGGCTCAGCATCCCCTCGGACGGGTCGGCGCACAGGATCGGCGTCAACGGCCGGACGATCTCGAAAACCCGGCGGGTGTACAGTCCCGTCCCGCACCCGACGTCGATGATCCGATCGTGGGAGGTCAGGGTGAGCGCCCCGGCCATCTCCCGGGCCATCCAGTCGAGGAAGGCGTCGCTGTAGGTCCAGTTCTGGTCGTACGCGTCGGCGAGGCGCTCATAGTGCGCCGACGTTCCCGGCTCCGCCAAACTGGATCACCTCCCGCCCTGCAACCCAGGCGGATCGTAACCGATCGGCTCCCCAACGGCTCCGGATTGGGACAAGTCGGCCAACGAGCGTGACGCCCTGCCACCGACTCTGGGACGTAAACGGGAACTCTGTTCGTCCCTCCGACGACCACGGTTCTCGCGAGAGTCGAGCCGGGCCAGCAGGTCGGCCAACTGTCTGGCGTTGCGCTGCGCATAGTCGGCATAGCAGTTGTTCATGAGGACGTGGGTCGTGGCGACGCCGTTCGCCAGCTCCCGGATCCTCGGGGCCCATGCGCGCAGTTCGTCCTCGCTGTAGCGGTAGCCGAAGCGTTCGTGGATGTCCTTGCTCGTCCACCGCTCGCTGTGACCGTGGAACCGGACGACCGCGAGATCGGCAGTCGCGGCGAGCACCGGCGGAATCGAACTCGGATAGCCCTGGGGCATGTCGACGCACACGTACGGAATCGCCTGAGAGGCGAGGAAATCGAGTGTCTCCTCACGGTTGCGTTCGTCCATCCAGGTGTGGTTACGGAATTCCACGCAGATCCGCACCGGCCGGCACCGGCGCTGGCACTCCAGGATGTAGCGATTGTTCGCGGCGCTGATCGGAAACCACTGCGGGAACTGGAAGAGCAGGGCGCCGAGCTTGCCGGCCTCGGTGAGCGGTGCCAGCGCGGTGAGGAACCGCTCCCACACCTCGTCGACGACGTTGGCGTCCAGGTCGCGGACGTAGAGGTTCCTCCGATCCGGCCCGACAACGTCGCGCAGGTACCTGTACAGCGCGCCCGGGCGAGTCGGATGCCCCGTGAGCAGCGAGAAAGCCTTGACGTTGAAGGTGAAGTCGGCCGGGGTGCGCGTCGCCCACGTCCGCACCGTCCGCTCCGCCGGCGGCGCGTAGTAGGTGGAGTCGACCTCGACCAGCGGGAACTGCCGGGCATAGTAGCGCAGCCGCTGCTCGGCGCTGGTGACCTCCGGTGGGTACCATCCGGACCTCAGCAGCGTCGGGTCCGTCCAGGAAGCTGTCCCGACCAGAATGTCACCCATGCCCGTCACCTCCCCGCCGGGTTCCACGCTCGCGAACCGGTACCTGCCCGCGAACGGCATGGTTGACGTCAGGACCCGTTATCCTTTTACAGGCGAATGTACCGGTACCCCGCCCGGGCCGGCCCGACCGGGAATGAACGGGGTGTACTCCAGGAACTCCTGCCGCGAGCGCGCCGCGAGGACGTCCACCCGTTTCTCGCTGTACCGGGAATCGTCAAGCATCTCACCGGGATACCAGTTGTTGAGCGTCTCGTGGTCGTCCCACTGGAACACCCACGGCACCTCGCGGTTGAACGCGAGCAGGTTTGCGTCGAGCAGGTTGTACCGGTAGTTGCCGCGGTACTCCGCGAGGGTCTCGGCGACCTTGGACTTCTCCGGGACGACGAGGTTGCGCCACACCGAGCCGTCCGCGAGCGGAACCGTCGGGAGGAGCGGCCCGTCCGCGTACACGGTGTCCCCGGAGCAGATCGCGAAGTCCGGGTGGTGAAGTCGGTCGCCGCGCCCACCCGGACGACACCGACCCGCCGGGCGGCGGTGAACCTCTCGGTGGCTGCCACGTCGACCGCGAGCGCCGACGGCCGATCGGCCCGTGCCCACACCACCGCGCTGTCCGCGGTGACATCGCCGGACTGCACGCCGGAGGTGAACGTGGGCCGGCCACCCCGCACCTGGCCCGGGGCCCGGTCCGCGACCCGCGCCGCCGGAACCCCTACGGCGGTGCCGGCGGCGGCCGCCAGTGACGCCACCGTCGCTCGGGCCAGCACGTCCCGTCGGTTCGGCACGCGTTCCTCTGCCATCTCGCCCAGCCCTCCTGTCACTGTCCGTATGGCTGCAGTCCCCCGACGTCGACCATCACAGTGCAGGTTCCGGGCAGCCGTCGGCCCCCGTTCCGGAAGCGAAAAAGTGAACTGTGCGTGGCGTCCCGCACCGCCTGCCGCACCGCGTCCCGCCCAGACCACCTCTTCCGGGTAACCCTCGCGAGAAACCCGGGCGCCGACCGCTCGGATGAAGTCACGCGCAGATCCGCAGAGCCGGGGAGCCGGGGAAACCCTGGTCATCTGGGCCGCTCTCACGGCCCCTTATCGCTTTCGCGATCCGTATCTACGTAGAAATTGCTATGATCTATCCGTAGATGCGGTTTCAGTCGGAGCTTTGCCGTCAGTAGATCAGGCGGTTGATCAGAGTGGATGCGTGACATGTTCTGGCCAGGCCCCGCCCACCCCGACGACGAGACCAGGCACTGGCTCGCCCGGGTCGAAAAAGTCGCCCCGGTCCTGGTCCAGCACCGTGAACAGGCCGAACAGGAGAGAATGACGCCGCCCGACGTCATCGATGCCCTGCGTGAGCAGAACATCCACCGGATGTGGGTCTCCCCGGCCTTCGGCGGTGGCGGGGTGAGTGTCCGGACCGGTTCCGCGGTGCTCCAGGCGCTCGCCCGGATCGACGCCTCCGTCGCCTGGCAGATGGGGGTCCAGGGCGTTATCGGCCGAATGTCGGACTACCTCCCGGAGCAGACGGCCGGCCGGATGTTCCGGGAGAGCGATGGTCTCGTCGTCGGTGGGATCAACCCGTCGGGCCACGCCGAGGCCGTCCCCGGCGGTTACCGGGTACGCGGTCGGTGGTCCTTCGCCAGCGGCTCCACCCACGCCGACTGGCTGGTGTGCGCCTCACTCGTCACCGAAACCAGCGCGGCCGGCGAGGTAGCCGCGGGAGGTATGGCGGACTCGTCGGCCCCGACCCCGCCCACAACCCGGATGATGTTCGTTCCGCGGGATGCCGCCCGTTTCACCGACGACTGGTTCACGATAGGGCTGCGCGGCACCGGGAGCGTCAGCTTCACTGTCGACGACCTCTTCGTCCCCGAGGAGCACACCGTCGACGGCGGGCTGCTGCGCCGGCTGCCCGCGGCCCGGCCCTCGCGCGGCTACCCCATCGCGTACTACGACTTCGGCCCGTTCACGGCCGCGTCAACATCGCTCGGCATCGCCCAGGACGCGCTGAGCGCCTTCCCGGGGCTGGCGGTCAGCGCGGTTCCTGCCCGCGGGACGGAGACGCTGGCGTCCAGCCACACCGTTCAGGCCGGCATCGCCCGCGCTGCGGCCCTGGTCAGGGCGGGCGAACTGCTGCTCGACGATGCGGCCGGCCACGCGAGTGCCCGCCTCATCGGCGGGGAGAAGCTCAGCGCCCTGATCCGGCTCGCCGCCGCCGCCGGCGGCGAAAACACCCTGAAGGCCGTGGACACCCTGCACGGCCTGGCCGGCACCAGGGCCCTGGGCGCGGCCGGCCGGCTCGACCGCTGCTTCCGCGACATCCACACCGTGGTCGCGCACATCACCCTGGCGCCGACGAACTTCGAGATGGTCGGGTCGTATCTCCTGGGCGGCTCGTTGCTGATGCGGCGCTGACCCTCGCCCGATGCCCCGAGCCCCGAGTACGGTCCTGCGGTTTCCTCCTGCGGTTTCCCCGTCGTGGCGGGCACCCAGGGCGCCCTCGCGGATGGCGGTGATGACGGCCGAGAAGTTCCGACCGGGACCGTCCCGGCGGACGAAGTCCGCGTAGATCTCGGCCGCGGTGTGCCCAGCACCGTACCCATCCCCTTGGGGAGCACCGTACCCATCCCCGCGGGGAGCACCCGGTGACACCCGTGGGAGTATGCCACTGGCAACCCACGGCTGACTCGAACGACTACATCAGTGTTATCAGAATGTTGTTGACAATGACCGGCGACGTTCGCGGTCGGCGATGGTCACGTCGGCAAGACTCGCAGTCCGCGAACATCCGGCCCATGAAATCACAGTCCGCGATGCCACACCCGGCGAAACCGTGTTCGACGATGCCTCACCAAGACATACCCAACACCCGCTACAATGGAAGCCCGCGAACATCAACATTCAAACAAACACCCAACATCCAGATCCGAAGAAAATACATTCCGACGCCCCCCGGCAACCCGTTATCCCACCGTTCCAGCACGGCCGACCAGGAGCGTTCGTGGCTCGTCCGCCCGAAGTGCTGTTCGTCTGCGTTCACAACGCGGGCCGTTCTCAGATAGGCGCCGCTCTGCTCGACCGACATGGTCGTGGCCTGTTCCGCGCCCGATCCGCCGGCACCGCCCCGGCCCCGGCCATCCACCCGGGAGTCGTCACCGTCATGGCCGAGGTAGGCATCGACCTGTCCCGGGAGTCCCCGAAGCGACTGACCAACGAGATGGTCCGCGACTCCATCGTCGTCATCAACATGGGATGCGACGACGCCGTTCCCAGCTACCCCGACACGCGCTACCTCACCTGGAAACTGGATGATCCGGCGGAGTGCGCGCTCGAGGAGATCCGGTCGATCCGCGACGAGATCGACGCCCGCGTCCGGGCGCTGGTCTACAGTCTCGGCGTGGCCGCCCGCGTCGGGCTACTGAAGAACCAGCCCGGTTACACCGGGATCCCGCCTGGCGGTACTGACCCGGATGCGTGGCGCTATCCTCCACCGGTCGGGGCGGGCGCACCCGACACAACCGCGTGATCCGGCGCGACCGCGTCGACGGGCTCGGCCTCCCGGTGCGGGATGATGATCGTCGCGCCGATCCGGACGGTGCCGCCACGCACGACGTCGGCGCGCAGGCCACCCCGGTCGCGTAGCGCGCTCCAGACCCCGGGGCGGGTGAGCTGTTCGAGGTAGGAGCACGGTGGGCAGGGCCGGGCACCGAGCAGGACAACGTCGTCGATGCGGAAGGTCCGCCCGACGAGGTCGAGTAGCGCGACGCCCTCCGTCACCAGGTTTCGCCTGGTCTCCCACTCGGCCAGAGCCACCCCGGCATCCGCGGCCACGGCGGCGATGACCTCACGCTCGATCAGCGTGACGGCACGACCGGCGCCACCGCGCGCGGAGTAGGTCCCGGTGCCGATGGCGTAGCGGTCGCCTTCGAGGCCGTGACCCTCGATCACTCGAACAGCCTCACAGGCCCGCCTCCGGGTACCCCGGATCGGCGTGGTGTAGATCCCGACCAGGCGTCCCGCGGCCATGATGCCGACGCTACCCCGTTTCGGGTCACCCGCGCCCGGACAATCGCGGGAACCCGCGCACCCTCGCCATACTCACCGCCGCGCGGTTTCGGCCTGCTCGGCCTGCTCGGCGCCCCTTTCCTGCTCGGCACTCCCTTTTTCCTCGGCCCGCTCGGCCTCGGCCTGCTCGGCGCGTTCGGCTTGGGCCTGCTCGGCCCGCTGGGAACGGTCGCCGCCCTCTCCCTCGTGGCCGGCCCCCGACTCCTCGGGCTGCGCCACCACTTTGCCGTCGCGCATCTCGCCTCGCCACGACCCGGTTGCCTTGCCCTGCATCATGATGAACCGGCGGAAATGCTTGAGATCGAGGCGGGCCCGCCGGCCGCCGGCACGCCAGATATTCCCCGTCCTCTCGACGAACCCGCTGGGATAGTATTCTATGGCCAGCAGGATCCGGGTGAGGTCGTCAGCGAGCGGATGAAAAGTGACGGCGCCCCTGGTGGAGCCCTTTCCGCCCTCGGACGTCCAAGCGATCCGCCGGTCCGGGATCTGCTCTTGGACGGTCGCCTTCCAGCTGCGTCGGGACTTGAAGACCTTGACCCGCCAGTTCTGCTCGGTCTCGCTCTTCGCTTCCACCGCCTCCACGCCCTTCATGAAACGGGCGAAATCCGGGAACTGCGTCCACTGGTCGTAGGCGACGGACACCGGGACACCGACGTCCACCGTCTCCTCGATGTTCGTGGCTTTGAGTGGCCCGCTCTTGCCGCCGCGCTTCCCGCGGCCGATCTCCAGCGCCCCCTTCGCCTTCTCGCGCATCGCCGAGGCCACGGTCCTGAAGGCCGTCTTCGTCGGCGGTTCCCCCTTGACCAGCCGCTGGACGCCCTCGGCGAGCGGGGAGAGCTTACCCCTCCTTGCCGTTCCTCTCGGCCAGCCCGTGGAGTTTCTCCGTGCTCGAGGTGAGCCGCTGCGCCGTCCTGCCGACCAGGTGCGCCCCACCCGCCTTCGCCAAGTTCTTCGTCTCGCCGAGCAGGCTCTTGGTCGCCGGGCTGTCACGCAGGGCACCGAGAAAACCCTGCGCCGGTGGCTTCGTCGTCGGCCGCTCTGTCGTCTGCGTCATCTCCGCTCCTCGTCGATCGGACCGTCCCTCGGATGTCACCGCTCGGAGGTGACGTTCTGCCGGCCACGCGCGGCGCGGCGCGGCCCCGC
Organism: Frankia sp. CcCS3; assembly: GCF_977927575.1. NCBI lineage: Bacteria > Bacillati > Actinomycetota > Actinomycetes > Frankiales > Frankiaceae > Frankia > Frankia sp. CcCS3. The sequence goes on along the minus strand of NZ_CDWRCL010000016.1, from coordinate 20,290 downwards.
CGAACGTCCGGGCGAAGAACGGCGCTGCGCACCGGACTGCGCCACAGCCTCGGGCGCCGCTCCCTCACCGGCCGCCCGTTGCTCCGACCGCTCGCCCTGCTCGGTCTGCTCCGCCTGCCCACGCTGCTCGGTCTGCCCGCCCGAGGTGCCCTCCTCGGATTCCGCCGCGGCGGGCGCCAGCTTCTCGCCCTCTCCTTCGCCCCGGCCGGGTGCGGCGGCCTCCGGCACGGCCCCGGTCACCCCTTTGACGGCCCCGGTCACCCCCTCGGTGACCGCTCCCGTCGCCGCCTTGGCGACGTCACCCGCCTCGGCCAGGCCCTCGGTGAGCCGACCCGTACGCTGGTGGAGGTTCTCGGTGAGCCGACCCGCCCGGGCCTCGTACACCGACAGTGCCGCGCGCCGACCGGCCTCCAGCACAGGTCCGCGGACCTGGGCGAGCAGCTCCTCCGCCTCCGCGGAATGCAGCAGTTTCACTGTCTGATCACGGACGATGTCCTTGGCGTGATAGTTGCGCCCGGTCAGCCAGAGCCCGACTCCGATCGCCATCTTGGCTTTCTTGGTCCGGCCGAGGACATAGCCGCCGACGAGCGCCGCAGCGATCTTCGCACTGCTCATAGTTGATCATTCTCTTCCCAGATGTCGGAGTCCGAGCTCCAACCCCATCTGCCGGTCCCCCCGAAGGCGTCGGCGTCCGCCGTGTCACCGGCTCCGGGCGGACCCGTGGGGCCCTCGGCGAAGTCGATGGCGGGAAGTGGGCCGACGTATTCGATCGTGAAGTACGGACAGGTGCGACGGAGATCGGCGACGGCGGCGTCGAACGCGTCCACGGCGGCGTCGCGCAGCAGAAACGCCCAGCTGAGCACCGGGTCCTCCGCGCCGCCGTGCGGGCGCCGTGGCCGGTCGGATAGCGCCAGCGGACGCAGCAGGTCGAGGATCGCATCGGCCTGACGCTGCCGGCGGGCGATGACCAGGTCGGCCACCTGCTGACCCAGCCTGATCCGCGCGTCGAGATCCGCGGGCGGCGTGACCCCGACGAACGGGCTGCCCGGCAGTACCTCGGTGAGGGCGGACCGCTCGTCCTCCTCCACGTCGAGATACAGCTCCACCAGCCCTTCGAGCGCATCGAGCCGATCGGGCATCTCGTCGGCGAGCGGGGCGAGGACCTCACGGCACACGGCCGCCTCGTCGGGGGCGACGGTCCCGAACCGCAGCGGCAGCACGGGGCCTCCGGCGAGAAGTCGCTGCAGGATGTCCAGATGACGCACAGCCTCGGACTCGCCCAGAATCCCGACATCCGCGGTGACGCTGACCGCCGCCGCCAACGGCCCGAACCGCACCAGGTGCACCTGCCCCGGGGGGTGTCCGATGCCGGGCGGCGGTGGCGTCGGCGCCGGATGCCCGGACCGCGTGATGCCATAGATGATGACGGACATGGCGATCATCCCTCTCAGCCGCTGCGGCGGTCGCCCGGCGCACTGCGCCCGGCCGGCAGATCCCGCCGGGCGTGCTCCTCGGACGATCCGCCACGCAGCGAGCCCACCACCTCCTCGGCGGTGTCCTTCAATCCCTCGAGCGCCCCCTTCGACTTCTGCCTCGCGGTGCCGTCGGTGACCTCATGCATGAGTCCGGGCAGGCCCGAGACCTGCTCCTTGGGCGCGATGTCCAGCCGGTTCACCGCCTCGGCGAACCGGAGGTAAGTGTCCACGCTCGCGATGACGACCCGGGCGTCGACCGTGAGGATCTCGATTCCGACCAGCGCGACCCGCACGTAGGCGTCGATGACGATGCCCTTGTCGAGCACGACGTCGAGGACATCGGCCAGGCTGCTGGGCTTCGGAGCCCGGTTCATGGACTGACTGGAGACGCTCATGGCGCTGTCCTCGCCTTCTTCCATCGTTCTTCGTACGCGGAGGAGGCGGAGCGGGCCCTCGACGCGTCGGGGGCGGTCGGGTCGATCCCCGGCCCGGGATCGACGAGGTGACGGGCCCGCCGTAGTGCCTGCTCGGTCTCCTCGGGGCTCACGCCCAGCGACATGCGCACCTTCTCCAGGCTGGCACGGATCTCGATCAGCGCGCACCCCAGCTCGTCGATCTGCTCGGCGGTGAGGTCGCCACCGTCCATCCGGCGGATCGCCTACCGTTCCAGGAGCTCCCGCAGCAACTCGAGGACGACGACGACGAGATGCGCGAGACCGCGACCGACGTCCTGGGGATCCGCGTCCAATCGCAGCGTCCGCCGGGGGTTCCTGGTAGTACTCACCATCTCGTCTCCCGGCCGCCCTCCACGGCTGTCTGCACACCGATCAGCAGGGCGCGCAGATCGAGCCGGAGCAGGTCGACGCCGGCCAGCGCGACCACGACATCCCCACTGATCACCACGCCGCGGTCCACCAGCCGGTCGAGGAGATCGGCGATCGGTTGGGCGGTGCCGGCCCCCCGGCCCACCGAAGCACCCTGCCCCCGCACAGCGCCCCGTCCCGGCACGGCCCCCCGGGGAACCGGCACCTCGCCGAGTTCAGTCATCGCCGCCACCATGCCGTCCTCCGATAGCACCATTCCGTCCTCCGGCAGGACCCTGGACCCGATCGGCGGTGCGCACCCGGTCAGTGGTGCGCACCCGGTCAACCACCGGCGCTCCACCGCCGGGCGAGTCCTCGTGACCGTCGAAGGTGCCACCCAGGCGCTGGTCACCACCCAGCGTGATATGGACAAACGAGTAGGGTGGCCAGGGACCCGTCACCTCGGCGGGGCACCCCGCCGCGTCCAGCTCCCGCGTCAGCACGGTCGCCGTGGTGAGGAAAGCCTCCTCCTCCGAACGCGGCACGAGGTACGCGCAGTCGAACATCCGCCCCGGCCGACCGGTGTGCCGACGGGCGTCATCCCGCGTGTGCGCGGCCAGCTCCCGATCCGCCCGATCGACCATCGCCGCGATCTCGTCACGCCGGTCCCGCTCCGCCTGCAGCTCCCGGCGCCGCTCGGCAAGATAGGCCGTTCCCGAGCCGGTTGCCGAGCCGGCCCGCCCACCCACACCCACCGTGGGCACGGTCTCCGCCGGGTGGTGGACAGGCGAATCCACCCGGAATCCCCACTCACGGGCGTCCCGGACGGCGTCCAGCATCCGGAGCAGGTCCCGTACCTGGTCGTCGAGGATGGCCCGGGCCTGCTCCGGGTCGGCGAGCACCGTGCCGAACCGCAGCGGCAGCACACCGCCGCGTTCCAGCAGCTCCCACAGCACCTGATCGTGCCGGCGGGCCAGCACGGCGAGGCGACCGGTGTCGGAGACGTCCTCCTCGAGGTCACGCAGCAGGCTCAACTCGACCTCCGAGACGGCGAGTGACAACGGCCCGCAGGCGATCGCGTCCACCTCGGTGCCGGCGCCCAGCCCCTCGATTCCGGCGGTGTCGCTCGCCGCGGGGATGATGCCGTATGCGTAAAGACCGCGGTCGGTCCGGGACGCGCGCGAGGACGGCCGGACGCCGGGCCCGACCGCGCCCACAGTTTCGACGGTCGACTCCGGAACCGACTCCGGAACGGACTCCGACCGCGAGACCGACTCCGACCGCGAGACCGACCCCGACTGCGAGACCGGAACGGGAGGAAGGTCCCGGGGCGGGGTCACGACCGGCCGGATGCCCTCCATCACCACCCGGGTGATCTCACGGGCGAGGCACTCGACGATCTGATGTCGGGCGAGTTCGCGGGCCTCTCGGACGGCCTCCTCGACGATCTCAGGCGCGAGTCGCCGGGCGAGGGCCGTGAGATCCTCAGCCCCGGCCGTCGTGCTCATGGCCGCTACTCCCTCGTGTCCCGTTCCTCGGCGGCCGATACCCCGTCAAGGCCGATCCCCCCTGCGCCAGCCAGGCCGGCCGGCCCCGTCGAAGAGCCGCTCGACCGCGTCCGCCGGATCCCGGTCCGTCGGCTCGTCCACACCCTCCCCGGCACGATTCGCGATCTGCGCGGGACGGTCGGCGATCCGCTCAGGGTGGTCTTCGGTCCGCCCGGGCCACCGCCCGTCGGCGGGCTCGACCTCGGCCAGCCGCGACCGCAACCTCCTGTTCTCCTCCTCCAAAGATCGCGCCCGGGAGTTGAAGAAGGGGTCCGCGGTCCACCAGTCCAGGCCCATCTCCCGCGCCGTGTCCGCCGAGGCGATGAACAGCCGCAGCTTCAGGGTGAGCAGCTCGACGTCCAGGACGCTGACGACCACGTCTCCGACGATCACAACCCCCTTGTCGAGGACCCTTTCCAACACGTCGGCCAGCGAGTCCGGACGCGAACCACCCCAGGGCCGGGCACGAGGCGGCCCGGCGAAGAGGCTGCGGTCGACGGTCATGGCCCTGCCCGGTTCCTGCTGTCGCGATGGGCGACCTCACGCGGCAACCTCGTCAGTCGGTGGCGGTCAGTCGGTGGCGCCACGGACGAACCTCCGCAGCCGCTCGTAACCGACGAGGTTCCCCTCCCTGTCGACGTCCAGCCGGTAGGTGGCGAGCACGCTCGTGGTGGACGGGATGCGCTCCAACTCGACGACGTCGGCCAGCACCGACCAGCCGTCGTCGGTCCGCCGCACACCGGAGACCCGCTCCGGACTATGCCCCAGCAGCGTCCCGAACTCGTCCAGCACGCCGGGCAGCACCGCCGCCAGTCCCCCGCGGCCCACCCGGCGACGGGCGGTCCTGTCCTCGTCTGGGCTCATGGCCGGTGCGCGGCCCCCGTCCACCCCCGCCTCCGGGACAAGGAGGACCGAGGCATCGAAGACATCGACACGCGGCCCATTCCCGGGACTACCGGCTCCAAACTCCCAGCGTACGACGGGTGTCGACCGCAGATCACCGACCGCCGCACCACCCCGGAGGAGCCCCCGCCCGGAGGAGCCAAGGCCACCCACGCCGAAGATCCACTGGAGGTGGAGAGGTCAGCGCGTCCTACGGGATCAGCGCGCCCATGCCGCCCGCACTGCCCGCGTGGGGCTCGAAGATGATCGGTCCGAGCCAGCGGACCGGGTGAGGATCCTCTGGGTAATCTCCTCGGCCGTCAGCGGCGGCGCGAAGAGAAAGCCCTGCGCACTGTCGCAGGCGGCCGCGCGCAACCGCTCGGCCTGCATCAGGGTCTCGACGCCCTCGGCGGTCACCGTCAGGCGCAGGGTGTGAGCCAACGTGACCAGCGTCTGCACGATCTCCTCATTCCCCGGGTCGGCGTCCCGCGCCGAGCGGAAGCCCTCGATGAACGGTCCGGCGAGCTTGAGCGTGTGCACCGGCAGCCGACGCAGGTAGGCGAGGTTGGAATAACCGGTGCCGAAGTCGTCGATAGCGATCCGCACGCCCATCTCGGCGAGCCCGCGCAGGACCCGCAGCGGCTCGTCGGCCGTGCCCATGAAGGCGCTCTCGGTAAGTTCCAACTGGAGCAGGTCCGGGGAAAGCCCGGTCTCGTCGAGAATGCGTCGGACCTGTTCCACCAGGCCGGCCTCGCGGGTCTGCCGGGCGGCCAGGTTGACGCTGACGAACGGGGCGTGCGGATGACACTCCTGCCACTGCCGCGCCTGCCGGCAGGCAAGCTCCAGCACTCGCCGGCCGAGGGGCACGATCTGCCCGGTCTCCTCCGCCATCCCGATAAACAGATCCGGGGGCAGCAGACCGAGGCCGGGATGCCGCCAGCGGACCAGCGCCTCCACCCCGACCATCGCCCCGGCGGCCATCCTGGCACCCGCACCGTCGCCGAGAGCGATGATCGGCTGGTACTCGACGACGAACTGGTCCTGTTCGAGGGCGCGGGGCAGCATGGTCGACAGAGTGTGCCGGGTCACCTGCCGGACGCCTCGCTCCGCGTCGAACAGGGCCCAGCGGCCCTTCCCCTCCGCCTTCGCCCGGTAGAGCATGATGTCGGCGGCCCGCAGCAGATCGGCGTAGTCCCCGTCGGCGACGGGCCGTTCGACGATGCCGATGCTCGCTCTGATGGACAGCGCGTGGTCACCCACCCGCAGCGGGCTCGCCAGCGCCGCCAGCACGGTCTCGGCGACGGCGACGGCGTCCGCCGTGCCGGCTGTGTCGGCGACGAGGATCACAAACTCGTCACCACCCATCCTGACCAGGAGCTGCTCCGGGGACAGCACCCGACGCAGCCGGTCCGTGACGGCGACGAGCAACCGGTCGCCGACGTCGTGGCCGAGGCTGTCGTTCACCATCTTGAATCCGTCGAGATCGATGAAGCACAGCCCGATGCGACGTTCCGGTCCCGTGGCCATCAGTTCGTGGACCCGTTCGATGAGTACCGTCCGGTTCGGCAGGCCGGTGAGTGGGTCGTGCCGCGCCTGGCGGCGCAGCTGGCTCTGCAACAGATGCCGGTCGGTCACATCCACGATCATGGAGAGCTGCGCACGACACCGCCCGTCGTCGTCGCGCAGACACGACGTGGTCAGCTCGGCCCACACCACCGACCCGCCGATCCCGGTGAACCGCCGCTCCATCCGGATGTGCTCCGGTCCGGCGGTCCGCTGGGCGGCATAGGCCTCCCGGAACTCCCCCGCGTCCTCGGGATGCGCGAACTCGTCGATTGACCTGCCCCGCACCTGACCCGGGTCGACTCCGAGCATCCGCAGAAAAGCGTCGTTGGCGTCGATGATCCGTCCGTCTCCGTCATTGATCAGGATTCCGATCGCGGAGCCGGTGAAGATCAGCCGGAAGCGGGCATCGCTCGCGTGCAGGGCCGCGCGATGGATCGAGTCCTGCCCGGCGAGGATCCGCTCCCGCAGCGCATGGGCGTATCCCTGGGCCAGGCCGCCCTGCAACGCCGCCAGCCGGGCGCCGTACCCGTCGGCCGTCCCGAGTCGTAGGTCGGTGAGCAGTCTGGTGCCACAGATCTCGATGGTTCCGGCCAACGCGTCCGCGGCGCCGAAGGTGTACTCGACGACGGCAGCCCCGACCGCGGCCGCAGGGTCGGCCGTGAACGGTTCGGCGAGCAGGGCGTCGACGAGCCGGTCGCTCAACGCCCGTAACCGCTGCTCGACGTCGATCAGGCCGATCGCCGGGTAGCTGGCGCCGAGGATCTCTCGGGCCCAAGCCTGGGCGAAGCGCGCGACGCCCTGCTGGCGGGCCGTCTGGGGCAGGGACCTCACCGCACGCACTCCTCATCGCACGCATTTCTTACCGGACCATGACGAACCTTGGGCCTGACCCGCCCTGTGACAAAACCTCGGCCGCTGGCCGGAAAAGCGCCGGAAGCCGAAGAAAAACTAATACAAGTTAAGAAAAGTAAGAGATAGCCAGGAAAAACCATAAAAGGCCAAGAACAGCCAAGAACAGCCAAAGAACGGCGAGCTACCGGCGCCCGACCGCGGCAAGTACCGTGGAACGCACCGGGTTGCCCGCGAGGGGATCGGCGCCCATGCCCGCCGCGTCCGGGCGCCAGGCCGGCAGGTAGACCAGGCCCGGGTCAACGAGGTCGTATCCGCGGAGCAGACCGGCGATCTCCGCACGGGAACGCGGGGTCACCCCGGTGGGGGTCTCGTCGTAGACCTTGCTGGCCTGGTTGATCTCTACGGCCCGCTCGTCCGCGATCACATGCGAGATGGCCAGGTAACTGCCCGGCGCCATCGCCTCCCGGAAGGAATCGATGATGCCAGCCGGGTCATCGCTGTCGGGGACGAAATGCAGAACCGTCACCATGAGCACGGCGATCGGTTGAGAAAGATCGAGCAGCTCGGCCACCGCGCTGGAGCCGAGGATCGACGCGGGCTGCCGAACATCCGCCTGCAGCACCGTGGCCCGCGGATTGTCGGCGAGCAGCATCCGGGAGTGGATGACGGCGACCGGGTCGATGTCGACATAGACGACCCGGGCCTCCGGATTCACCCCTTCGGCGATCTCATGTACGTTACCGACCGTCGGCACCCCGGAGCCGAGATCCAGGAACTGTGTGATCCCGGCCTCGGCAGCGAGGAAGCGCACCGCCCGGTGCAGGAACAACCGGTTCGATCTGGCGATCAGCAGGGCATCCGGGAGGATCTCGAGGGCGGCGCGCGTCGCCTCCCGGTCCACCGCGAAATTGTGCGATCCGCCGAGCGCGTAGTCGTACATCCGCGCAGCGCTCGGGCGATTGACATCGATCCCCGCGGCCCACTCGGGCAACTCCTCCATGATCATCCATTCTCCTGCGCGACCCACTAGACGACGTATGGTGAGGAGATTGTCTACCATCGCTACCTTCGTCACCACACCGGCCGGTGTCGCTACGGAGACCAGTACCTCCACACCGCGTTCACACCGCGTTCGCACCCCGTTCGCTCGTTTCATCGCACGCCCGCCCTACCTCCCGCCCGGGCCTCCCAGCGGCGCGGACCGACCTCCGGCGGCGGCCCATGGGGAAGCCGCCGACCGTGCCGAATGTCCGGTTTGACCAGACCGTCCGACCCTGCTCTGCGTGGCCGTCCACGGATGACACTGGTCTGGAACCTGGATCGAGGGTCGACGCCCGCGACGGCCGAGGAGACCCCTACGGCCGGAAGAACCGGAAGAACCGAAAGAACCGGGAGGACCGGAGCTCGCGGCGGCAGCCGACAGACCGACGGCGGCCGGGACAGCACGGGTATTCGGGCGTCGCCCTCGGCCGGGACCACACGAGGCTCCGGTACGAGGTTCCGGGTGAGGAGTGGGACGAGATGCGCGCCCTCGTCGTGTATGAATCGATGTTCGGCAACACCAGGGTGATCGCGGACGCCGTCGCGATCGGCCTGTCGACGTGGTTGGACGTCGGACTCGTGGAGGTCGGCACCGCGGACCCGGCCCTGAACGACGATGTCAGGCTCCTCATCGTCGGCGGGCCCACCCATGCGTTCGAGATGAGTCGGCCCGAGACCCCGGCACGACGCCACCAGGCGGACCGAGGGCAACGTCGTGTCGCCGGGAATCGGGATCCGGGAGTGGCTCGAGGCACTACCCAGGCAACCGAGTGGGTCGCCCGAGGGGATACCGCTCACCGGAGCGGCCACGTTTGACACGAAGGTCCGTCACCCCCGTCCCGCGGGTTCGGCCGCGGCCGGTGCGGCAAAGTGCCTGCACCGTCTCGGCTTCTCCCTCCTCGACCGTCCGCGGAGTTTCTACGTCGACGGCCCGGCGGGCCCACTGGTGGCCGACGAACCCGAACGCGCCCGCCGCCGGGCCGAAAGCCTCGGATGGATGGTCCCTGCCTCGGCGAAGGGTAACGCGCTTTCCTGAGCCGCCTTGACACAGCAACACTTCACCCGGATCGCCGCCGAGTACGAACGGCTCGGTGGAGGAAGTCGGATCTTGCACGGATCTGTAAGGTTTCTGGTTGCACAAAGTGGCAGAGGCGATTTTCGGGCGTGACTACCGGGCGGCGAGGAAAGCGGCTTCGCGGGCGGCGACCTCGGTGACGCGGTTGACGTCCGTCCAAGCACGCTCGCGGAGAAAGGCGCCGAGGTCGTCTGGCCACCCCAGACGCTCGCCGAAGAACCAGGCAAGGAGCTTGTCGGCGTTGCTCTGATCATCGTCGGTGGACTGAGTCCACACCTGCCGTTTCCGCCTTGCTCGGCGGCAGCACTCGGGCCAGTCGGGTTCAGCCGAAAGGAGCGCTACCCAGTCGACCCATTCGCCGGACGACGCGCGCGCAATACCCTCAGCCACAGTGTGTGCCAACGGAACGGCCAAGAGGAACTCGTCAAGGATGCTGGCGATGGGCGTCTCCTGCCGCACGACTTCGTTCCAGAGCACGGTGGGGGTAAATTCAGTCGCAGCGGGCGAGGTCGTTTCGCTACTCGACGGCATGAGGTCGTCGCGCATCCGTTCGAGCATGGCCACTGCGTCGGCCCGCTTCTGATCGACTCGGCCTTGCGGCAGCCACGCGCGCAACGCCTCGAGCTGTTCGGGGGGGCACGGCACCAGGTTCAGCAGGTGCTCCCACCGGCGGTCAGCATAAAACAACGAACGTGCGGTCTGAACGACGAGCTCTCCGGTCATGCGAGAGACCACGCCCTGCGCCGTCGCGGCAGCTACGGTCGCTCGCACGTTCACCAGGGGCTCCGAAAGCGGCCGAAAGCCGTGCTTGCTCGTTGCATGCACAAGGGCCACCTCGTCGTCCGAGGTCAGCTCACCGGAGCAATATCCCGCAGCGATGTCACCGACGGCGACCATGCCGAAGGGCGCCAGCTCGGCGCCGCGTAGCGCCCCCATGCTCGACGACCCGTAGACCCGGATCCCGAGCCCTAGAGCGTACAGGATCTCCTTGTGCCACGCTGCCGGCACTTGGTGGAAGTAGCCGTCGATGATCCCGATCGTGGGCGGTCTCTCCTGGCTGATCCGCCACACGTCCCCGAGCTGAACAGGCGGCAGGAACTCGGCGTCCAGAACGGCGCGAGCGTCGTCGATGCCGAGTGTCGGGCCGAGGAAGACGACTGGCAATGGCCCAGTCACTGGCCCGGTCAACCGACGACGCCCTCGACAGCGGCGCGAGCGCGAGCACCCGGCCTGTACCCCGACACGTCACTGGGCGGCTCGAGACCTGGAACAACCGCGCGGCCGACCGCAACGCCGGTGTCCGGCCGGCTGAGGTCAACCCACCAAGGGTCGAAGCCTCGGGTGACGAGCGCACTCACCACGGCTTCCAGGTCGCGCTCGAGCGTGCTCGTCGAGAGGTCGGGGAGGTCGCTGACGTCGCGGCCGCCGCGCAACGACGCCCGCCATCGCTCTCGCAGCAGTCGCGCCTGCTCGGCGGCAGCGGAGCTCGGGCGGTAGCGGGCGCGGAACATGTCATCGCGTGCACCGCTGATGAGCGTGAGACGGCTCTGCGCCGCTTCGGTGACGGCACGGCACAGCGCGATGTCTCGACTGGGATGGCATCCCATGCCACTCGTGGCGTAGACCGTGAGAACCTGGTCGTCGGCGTCTGGCTCGAAGACTGTGCACTCCACAGTGGCGACGCCGACATCGCTCGTCGCGTCGTGGAGCATCACAGCGATCCCAGCCTCGTCGAAGCGCTCAAGCAGTGACCTGCCGACCGGGTCGGTGACGCTGCCAAGATCGATGGTGGTCGTGGTGACGTCGCCGGTAAGCCGCCACATGGTGATCGCATCGCGTTCGATCAGCTCGCAGAGTGCGTGGAGCTTGGCTTCGAAGCCGTTGTTGCCCGACGACAGACCGTTCGAGGTACAGCTGAACCAGCCGCTACCTGGCGGTTCCTGAACTCGACCGTCGGTGTGCACTACCTCGAACGGGACAAGCGCCGCAGTGCCGTCGACGAGCGAGGCGGCCGCCACCCACGTCGTCGGTGTCGTGGTCGCAAAATTCGCTCCGGTTGCCCGAGCCAGGCCAGACCAATCGGCTATCTGGTGGCGCGGCGCAAGGTCGCAGGCGGGTCCCCACACGGTCGGCACACTCGCCCGTTCGGCGTGCCACAGCTCGACGGATTCCATGATTGCCGAGGCTTTGGCGGCGGCAAGCGTGACGCCCTTGCCCATCGAGACGGCCAGCGAGTAAGCGGCCGGGCGGCAGGCAGTCACCACCGGTATGCCGATCCGGTCCAGTCCAGTGACGTCCGCTACTCTCGTGATCCCGAAGATGTCGAGCTGGCCGCGCAGCCGCCGGACGGTTTCTTCCGGCGCCACCGCGCGGTGGGTCCCGAGGGTGAAGGTCTTTGCTGTCATCGCGATCCTCCGGCCACCAGATGCACGACGTCAGTTGCCATCTCGGTCCGAGGTCGCCAGGCGCAGGCGAGGTCTCGTGCGCGCCGCGGCGGAGCGGGCCGGCGGGTCGGCGTCGGGTGTCAGTGGCAAGGCCAGTGCCAAGAACCGGTCGCCATCCCGGAACACGAGGCGAGCATCGGTCATCTCGGTCAAAAAGGCTCGCACTTCGTCGGGATCGAGGTCAAGGTCGCGGTCACGAAGCAGGCGACCCGCCGCGCTCGACGGGGTGGCGCCGTCGAGGCAGGCGAGGTAGAGCTCCGCCTCGACGTCGTCGAGGAAGATGTCGCGGCTCGGGAGCAAGGGGCGACGGTCGCGGATACGCAGGAACCCCGGCCCTCTCTCGTATCGAAGCGACCGGTGGCGCCCGGGCGTCCAGCAGCGGTCCCAGGCGTCGACCGCGTCACGCAACGGGGCGACCGCTTGTTCGGGGTCGTGCCCGTCCACGTGCTCGTACTCGAACGCATACGCCAGGCCGGCGAGCTCGTCCGCCGGCACGGAGTGCAGGTGGCGGTAGTAGGCGGCGGTAGTAGGCGGCGGGACCGAGCAGCCGCAAGCCGTGGGACGCGGGTTTGTCGAAGTAAGGGCTGAACCGCTGGACCTGAAGCCGGACCAGCCCGGGCGGCTTGAGGTGGACAAGTGACTTCACCAGGTCTGCCATCGCCACGTAGTCTTCGTCGGTCTCGCCCGGCAGCCCGTAAATGATATTCCAGGTCGGAAGCAGCTCGTAGCGCGCCGCAAAGAGCAGGAGGCGTATATTTTGCCACACGGCGACACCCTTGTCGATACTACGCAGCAGGGGTGTGCTCAACGTCTCGATGCCGGGCTGTATCCGGTGGACTCCCGCGTCGCGAAGCTGTCGGACCTGGTCGGGCACGAGGTTCGACTTGATCTCGTAAAAGAAGCGGTAGTCGTGGCCGGCCTTGCGCCGTTTGGCGAGCTCAGGCAACACGCTGTCGAAGAACTTGGGATCCAGGATGTTGTCGACGACGTCGAACTCCACCCTGCGGTGGCGGCGGGCGAGAAACTCGATTTCGTCCACGACCTGGTCCGGGGCTTTGGCCCGGAAGGTCATGCTCGACCCGTTCAGCCCGCAGAACGTGCAGTGGTGACGCTCCCCCCACCAGCACCCTCGGGAGGTCTCGACGACCAGACGCGTCCGGGACGACAACGACTCGCGTAGCGGCGACCGGGCAAGCCGCTCGAAGTACTCGTCGTACACCGGGGTCAGTGCTTCCGACATGGCGAAGCGGTGAACGCGTGAGCCCTCGTCACCGCTCCCACGGGCGAGCAGGCCGGGACCGCTCCCAGGCTGGCGTCCGGCCAACAGTTCGGTGCACAGCGGCCCGAAGGTACGCTCGGCGTCGCCTTGGACGACGTAGTCGACCTCGTCGTAGAGCCGGTGCAACGCGGTCCCCAGCTCGGCGTCGCAGTTGGCGCCGCCGAACACGACGACGAGGTCGCGATCTTTCGACTTCAACCGGCGGGCAAGTGCCAACGAAGGCACCGTCTGCGAGAACGTCGTAGTGAAACCGACCACCGCCGGCTCGGTTGCGAGGATCTCGTCGGCCGACGCAGACAGGAACGCGTCAGTAAGTTCCCTCATGCCCAATGCAGCATCGACGACCGCGTCCGGCACCTGTTCCCGCCGCAGGTAGTCGACGTAGTCGCTCCACTCCTGTACCGGCCGCCCGGGATCCTTGAAGATCCACTCACCTAGCCGACTCTCCACCAGCACCGCACGACGGCGTCGTACAGCGTCGGGGCGATGCCGTTGCCGGCGAAGTAGCCCGCCGCTTCGAGCTGGAGGCTGTAGGCGTTGACGGGCAGCCCGGCGCGTTCGGCGACGGCGGTCAGGATGCCAATCTGGATACTCGGCGTCTCCGGAGACGCCCATGGCATCGCGACGACGCTGATGCTCTTCACGAGACGTCCGGCAGCGCATCGACGACGTGTGCCTGAAGCCCGTCGATCCGTTCGACGACCTCGCGCCTGATGTCCGGCCACCACGGCCGGACCAGGTCCGCTACCGAGCCCTGGGCGAAACCCCGGACACTGCGAACGAGGCGGGCCCGGACGGCGCGGGGCTCGAAACCCGCCGTTCTGCTCCCGAGCGCCCACAGGTGCGCGAGACCGAACCACACGTGGACTGCCTCCAGGAACGGTCGAACGGGAAGTAGGCGCCCGGTCCAGGGCGACCGGACGCACGGCACCTCGACAGCGGCGTCGCCGCCCACCCACGGGCGTTGCAGGCGCTCTCGGTATAGCAGGCCGTGGATGGCTTCATGGACGACGCCCTCGGCGAGACAGTCCAGCGAGGCCTCAGGGTGGTGCGGGTTGGTCACGAACGACCGGCCGATGTAGTTGCCGTTCGTGCCCGAGGCGACGTGGTCAGCGCCGTCAGGATCGATCTGCAGCACCAGGACGCAGGTGGCACGCTGCACGAAGGGCTCGACGGCGCTCGACAGCCCAGCAAGCGAGGACATGGTCTCGACGAGGCGTCGATGGATCGTGTTCACCTGGTCGACGGTGAACGACGGCCGGGAGGCGTTCGTACGCTCGAATCGTCCGCTCAGGTCAATGCCGCGACCTCTCGGGCTGCCGAAGTCCAGCGCCATGGTGCGGTCGCCGGGCAGCTGCGGCCACCCGTCGGTGGTGCCGTCCGGGCGCACGCAGACATCTCCCAGTGCCGACCAGGAAGGTTTCGTCGGGGGCGGTCCCTTGCCGGCGAGCGTCATCTCGACCCCGATCGCCGCGGCGAGAAAAGCTTCGACGTCGTCGGGTCCAGTCGTGGCGAACAGCAAGCGCCGGGTGACTTCCGGCGCGCGCAGCACGCGCCGCTGCCGATGCTCGTCGAGCTGCGTGATCGCGGTGACGGCACCAGCGCCGGACCGACGCCGCAAGGCCTCCGCTGTTCTGTCGACGACGGCGCTGTCGAGCGTGTCGATGAGCGTGGTCCCGTCGAGCCAGGTCAAGGCCTCGCCGACGTCGTCCAGGCTCATACGACCACTCGGGTCATCTCGGCGAGAGCCTGGCGGCGCAGGGCGGTCTCCTCGATGTCGACGTCGAGGCGCTTACGGACGTGAGCAAACAGCGCGAGCAGGTCAGCGCACCACACGCTCGGGTTGTCGAACGCCGCGTTCGATGACCAGCGATGAGGCAGGTAGCCGCCGGAACACGTGGTCGCCTCCGGGCAGGTCTGGCAACCCGTCGGCACCGGTAGTCCGTCGAACATCGCCGCACGGTGCAGCGATGAGAGCGCGCCCACGTCGGACACGTCGTTGGCGAACACGTTGAGGCCCGTCCCAGCCATGCCGTGCCGACAGACCCTGAGGGCGTCGAGATCCTCGACGGCGCCGTCGGGTTCGATGAACACGAATCCGAACGGTTCGTTCCCGACCATGTCGATGTTGGAGCGACCACCGAGCACAAGTCGCGAAACGGCCACGAAAAGTGGGATTCTGGTCGACACCGGGTCGTTGACCCACCACTCGTCGAAGACCGGTAGTAGGTAGTCTGCACACGGTGTCGGGCCGTGGGCCCGGCGCACCTCGGCCACAGTGTCATGGGTGAAGTCGGGGAGGAGGTAGTTCATGGTGCGGAAACCCAGCGAAGTGATGTGCCGGTGGATCGAAACACTGTCGGCTCCGAACTGGACGACTGCGAGCGCACCCATCCCTACGCCGTGTCTTCTCAGACAGTCGATTCCGCTCACCACGCGCTCATGCGACCCGGCGCCGCGCCGGTCCACTCGGGCGGCGTCATGAATCTCCGCGGGGCCGTCGATCGACACGCCGATTTCGATGCGGTGCTCGACGAAGAGCTCCACCCAGTCGTCGATCAGGGTGGCGTTGGTCTGCAGGTTGAAGTCGACCCGGGCCGTGCCAGCCAGCCGCTCTCGGATGCGCCGGCACCAGCGGTCCACAAGTGCTCGGCCGGCGAGCAGGGGTTCGCCGCCGTGGAACGTTATCCGCACTCGCCGCTGGCCGGTCGCCTCGCACCACGCCTCGATGCGACCAAGCGCCGCCTCGACGACGTCGTCGCGCATGACGACCGGGCGGTCCTGCCAGGTATTGTCACCTTTATTATAAACATAGCAGTAGCTGCAGTCGAGGTTGCACCGAGATGCAATTTTGAAGACGAACGCGAGAGATTTTCCGGCAAACTGAGGAGTCGAAATGAAATAACTTGCGCGTTTCGAACCCTCCACAGGCCTGTGACCTGCGATGATGCTCTCGATCACATATTTGTTACTTCATTACGTCCCCATAGGATGCGGAGAAGTGCAATAGCCTTACGCAATATTGGCCGGTCGAATCGCTACGTTGGCGCTGGCCGGGGACCGGCCTCCGGCCGCGGGATGGCCAGTATGACGCGGCTGGGTTGCGGCCGAGCGAACCGGAGTGCCCGCCGCATCCGGCCCGGCTGTTCTGCGGGCTGGTCGCCTCGGCGCGTATCGACGGCGACTGGGTGGCGTTGCGCTGGCTGGAGACCTGGGGCGGCCGGTAGTCGTCATCCAGCCATGCTGCGCTTCGCGGCCTTGGCGGCCACGGTCACGTCGCCCATTCGCTCCGGCGGGCTCATGCCCGCGGCGAGCAGGGAGTTGAGCATGGCGCGGATGCCCGACCCGCGGTTTTCGCAGACGGTGCGGGTCTCGCCGGGGATCGGGACGTCCTCGAGAATCTTGATAAGGGTGGCGTTGCGGGCCGAGGAGATGCCTTCTTCGCCGAGGCTGTCGACCGTGACCGGACCGAACAGCCCACCGGGATTGCGAATGACCAGACGGTCGGGGTACATCTCGACCTGGACCTGGGTGCCGCGGGCGCCACCGGCAAGGTCACGGTGGACCAGCGCGTTGACGACCGCCTCGCGCAGAGCGGTCTCCGGGTACTCCCAGACGTCCTGCCGGCCCACGCCTCCGATGACCGCCCGGCGGGACATGTTGCGGCGGACTGCCGCCAGCGTGTCGCGGACCATGACCGGGACCGGGCCTTCCAACGTCACGCTGTCCAGGAACCGTTCAGTGGGCCGGCCGCCGGTCTCGGTCGGGTAGTGCACGAAGGTGACCATCAGTTGCGGGAAGTGCTCCTGCGGATAGCTGCCGAGCGCCAGCAGCCCTGCCAGCGAGACCACGTCTTCGCCATCGTTTCCAGGCACGAGCACCCTGGCACGGCGCAGCACCGCCAACCGGTCCAGATCCTTGAACGCATACGGCCTGCTGACCCTTAGCCGGGCGATCAACACGTCGACACCGGCCGCATCCAGATGATCCAGACCAACACCGTGGACGGCCTGCTCGTCCTCACGGGGCTGCCCACGTGAGGACAACATCACCTGGACCTCATAGGCCGACAGCCGACGATCATCATCGCCTACTCTGACATAGCTGCCCTTGGTGATGCCGGCTCCGCGCGAGTAGCAGGGCTTCTGAGCGGGATCTAGCTCGGGGACCTCGGCGACCAGAACCTGGACGCCTTCAAAGTCATGAATCTTGATCAGCGGTCGCAGCGGAGGCTCCATGTCCTCGGAACACATCGAGCCGAGATTGGCTGTCAGCCTCGCCGGATCAGGCAGTCCGGTCGCAACGAAGCCCTGGGCTTCGTCCAGCCCAAGGACGATCACGCCACCTCGCGTGTTGGCAAACCCCGAGAGTGTCTCGCGCAGCGACTTCGGCAGCCCACCCTGCGCCTTCTTCACCTCGACGTCGGCGATGTCCGCACCGATGGCGCGGAGGTTGGCGAGGTCGTGAGTCCGGACCGAGCCCAACAAGTCGCCGATCAAGATCCGTCCGCACCTCGGCGCCGGGCGCCGACGGTCGTCATAACCGGGGTTCGACGACAGATGGGGCCGCGGGTGCGGCAGCGCGCTCGGCGGCCGCCAGCCGTCGGCCGGTCCACCGGCGCAGACCGGTCGCGGCGAGCACGACGCCACCGCCGACGGCGTAAGAATACACCCGCAAGGTCCACGCGTCGCCGGGCAGATCCGTGAACAGCGAGACGTAGACGGGGTGCGCGGCCGCGGCGACGGCGAGCCATTCCAGCCGCCCGGCGATGACGGCGAGCGCCGCCAGCAGCACCCCGTACCAGGGCTGGACCGGGGTCGCGACAAGGAACGCGGCACCGACCAGCCACAGCGCGGCCCGTTCGACGGGAACCCGCTGTGGATCGGTCCGCAGCACGGCGACCGTGACCGCCGCCAGCAGGGTGGCCGCTACCGCCTTCGCCGCGGATCCGTCCAGGTGCAGCAGCCCGGCGAGCAGGAGGAAGCGGCTGCCCTCGCCGTAGCCCTCGACGTCGAGGTACTGCGGGAGGAAGCCCAGCGCCTGTGTACCGACGGTGAGGATGTGCGGCAGGTAGGACAGCACGACCACCCCCGCTGCGGCCCCGGCGAGCGTGACGGGCCGGCGCCGGGCCGCCGCGGGCAGCAGCAACGCCGGGTACAGCTTCACCGCCACCGCGCCGCCGAGCAGCGCCCCGGCGACCCCCGTCCGCAGCGGATGGGACCGGGCGGTGAGGACCGCCAGAGCGCTGAGCGCCAGCACGGCCCCGAGGACGTCGACGTGCGCATCGGAACCGATCTCCAGGCCGGCGAGCGGCGAGAACGCATAGAAGGCCGCGTGGCGCGGGTCGCGGGTCGCGGCCTCGCGCCACCAGCATCCGCATCATCAGCCCGACCAGTGCCAGGGACGTCAGCGAGGCGTAGAGCTGGAGTTTGTGTTCGCGCGGCGGCCCCGGCAGGACATGAACGGCGGTGAAGTACGCCTGCGCCACCGGCGGGTAGATGGTGTGGGCGCGCGGGTAGTTCAGCCGGATACAGTGCGGCCCGCGCCCGATCGCCGCGCACCCGGCCGGATCCGGGAACAGCCAGCGATCGCGCAGCCGGGCCAGTTCCGGAGCGAGCGGGCCGTACCGGTAGGGGTCGATCCCGGCAGCCTGGACCCGACCGTCCCAGGCGTAGCGGTACAGGTCGTCGGAGAGCTGCGGGCCGGTGGTGGCCGCGACGGCGTGGATGGCGACAATTCCGCCGAGCAGCATGGCGACAGCCAACCGGCGCGGGGCCGCGTGGACCAGCAGCGCGGCTGTGGCGACACCGAGCGCCCACCAGAGCATGACGGGGTAGAGCACCCCTGCCCGACCGGGCAGGTATCCCGGCGCCGCGAGGACGGCGCGCTGCGCCGCGAGCAGGCCCGCGAGCCCGACACCCGCCCCGGCCAGGGCCAAGGCGGGCCTGAGGCGTGGCGCGGTGCGGGTTCTGGGCATGGTCCCGAGACTGGCAGGCGCAGCGCCGGCGCGGGAACACCGCGCCAGGCCTTCCTCGTTCCGTAATGCCGGTACTCGGTCGCGAGTGGTCCCGGCGGCCTACCGTGCATTCGTGCGACAATTGCCTCGCCAGTTGCCCCGTCGGTTGCCTCATCTGCTGACCGAAAAGCTGCCGGAACCACCCCCGGTCCTGCGGCGCGGCCCCCTGCGCGAAAACGCATTCCCCAGTCGGCTGCACGATCCACGGATGGCGGCTCTCCTCGGCCTCTGGCTCGGGATCGCCTTCGGAACATGCTTTCTGACCGGGCTGGTGTCGCATTTCATGCAGCATCCGCCGTCCTGGCTGGAATGGCCTTCCCGACCCGTCTGGCTGTACCGGGTGACCCAGGGCCTGCACGTGACCACCGGACTCGCGAGCGTCCCACTGCTGCTGGCGAAGCTGTGGACGGTGTATCCGCTGTTGTGGGAATGGCCCCCGATCCGTTCCGTCGCCCATGCGGTGGAGCGGATAACGATCGTGCCGTTGATCGCAGGGGCGATCTTCCAGCTCAGCACGGGCATCGCGAACATCGCGCAGTGGTACCGGTTCCACTTCTTCTTCACCGTGACCCATTACTGGGTCGCCTGGATCACAATCGGCGCGCTGGTCCTCCACATCGTCGCGAAGCTCACCGTCGTCCAGGCGAACGTGGGCCGTCGCCGCCATGAGCGCGCGCCCCTGAACGGCGCCGCCACCACCATGACCGGCGACGCCACCATGACCGGCGCCGCCCCGGGGACGGGCAGTCTGACGCGGCGCGGCCTCGGCCTCGCGACGGGGACCGCCGCCGGGGTAATCGTGGCGACGACCGCTGGCCAGTCGGTCCCGGGCCTGGCCCGGCTGGACCTGCTCGCGCCGCGGCGGCCCGACATCGGCCCGCAGGGGCTCCCGGTGAACCGCACGGCGCGAGCCGCGCGGGTCACCTCCCTCGCCCGTGACCCCGGGTACCGGCTGGAGGTGGTCGGTCCGCGCCGGATAGTGTACACCATCGAGGAGCTGTACGCGCTGCGTCGGTACAGCTCGAAGCTGCCGATCACCTGCGTCGAGGGATGGGCCGCGGACGCCACCTGGCACGGGCCGCGGCTGCGGGATCTGCTGGACGCCGCCATGATCCCCGCCGACGCGACGGTCCGGGTCGAGTCCCTCGAGGCCCGCGGGGGCTACCGGGCAAGCGACGTCAGCCCCTCGCACGCCCGCGACTCGTTGACCCTGCTCGCGACCGGGGTGAACGGCGCCGGCCTCGACCTCGACCACGGTTATCTGGATCTGTCGCTGATCTTGTGATTCTTCTGGCCCGCCGGTGATCATC
>NZ_CDWRCL010000015.1:0-34440 GCF_977927575.1 Frankia sp. CcCS3 | reverse complement strand
CTGCGAGGCGGTAGCCGTCGCGTGAGGTATCGCTCGCTGGTGCGCGAGCCCGACGGGCGTGCCCGTGGTGTGCCAACCACCGGCGGTACCCGGTCGATCCGGGCTCTTACCCGACATGGCACCCTGGAAGCGGTCCGTCTCCGGCATGAAGGACGACAGATGCGTCTCGACGAGCACGGCCGTTGGGTCAGCGATGACGGTGCCTATGTCTGGGACGAGGCCGCCCAGACCTGGCAGCCGTCATCGGCAGCGCCGCCGGCCGGTCCGTCGGCCTTGGCGCGATTCGGTAACCATCCCGGTGGGCCCGCCTTCGGTGCCGGTCCGGTCGGGGAGCCTGGATCCGGTCGGGCCGGGTCCGATGTAGGAGCGCAGGGCGGTTCGTTCGGTGGGCGGCCCGGCGCTGCCGGCTCGTCGCCCGATTCCGGGCCCAGCGCCGTGGAAGCGGCTCCGGCACCGCCGAGCTGGGGCGGGGCGCTCACCGATTCACCCCGCCCCCTGAGCGGCCCGGTGGCCACGCCATCAGCGCCGGACACACAGGGGCTGGCACCCTACGGCCCCACCGGCCAGCGCGGCCGGTGGGGGGAACCGGCCGCGGACGTCATTGCACCGCGCGGGCCGTCGGAGTGGGGCGATCTGACCGGTCCGGCCCGCCGCGCGGGTGCGGCGGATCCCGTCGATCCGGTGGCTGCGCCCGCAGGGCCGGCCGCAGCGCAGACGACCTGGGGCGACGGCGACTCGACTGGCGAGATCCGGCGTGTCGGGGGCATGGCGGCGACGTACGCCCCGTCCACCGGTGGTGCGGCGGACGGCACACCGCGGTGGGACGGCGATCCGGACGGCGGGCCGGAGCCGTATGCCGGGTCGTTCGACGAGCACGACAGTGGATGGGCACCGTCCGGGCCCACCTCCCGGCGCGGGGCGACGGCTCGGCGCCGGGCGGCGGCCCGGCGTGCCGAGGCCGGCGGGCTGCCGGCACGGGTCACCGCGCTCGTCCAGCACGTGCGCGACCGTCCGCCGCTGCTGATCGGCGCCGCCGTCGTTCTCGTCTGCCTCGGGCTCGGCGTCATCGGATTCCTCGCCCTCGGCGGCGGTGGATCGGGCTCCGGGACCGCGGCCGGGCCGGCCGCGGTGGGGAAGGGCCGTTACTCCCCGGAGGTCCGTCGGGCATATCTCAGCTCGTGCCTCGACGTCAGCAACGGTAACGAAGGCTATTGCACCTGCACGCTGGAGAAGCTGGAAGCCGACTACACCCAGGAGGAGTACCAGCGGTTCAGCGACAACGTCCAGTCCGAGTCGTCGCAGCGCATCGTGCGGGAGATCTATGCCGCCTGCCGTGACAAACGATGACGATTACCGGTGTACAGTGGGTTGACAGAACTATTATCACATGCCTAGATGGGCTGCGGGACGACGGACGAGAGTGCTATTGCTTTTTCGTCGGTGATGTGATAAGATGTCCTTCACGTATCAACGGGCGGTCATGGCGGTGCGGTTCTCCGGGACACATCCCGAGACCGCTCCTCCCGGAGCGAGGCTGCCCCACGTGCATTCGTCCGCCCGGGCGGGGGACCCGGTGGCGTGGCCAGATCACACATTTACCCGACGCACGTCCACGCGATGACTGCCCGCATCGTGCTGACCAGGGGGGCAGGAGATGCCGCCCTATGATCAAATACAGCGGTTCAGTGGCCATGATGCCTGAATCCGGGATAACGTCGCCGACGTCCGGCGCCCGCGCCCGGAGGCGGGTGACAGTTCTGTGACGACCTACGACACCGACCGCGACGGTGCCACGGGGCGCCCGGCTGCCTCCCGTCGTGACGACGATTTCTTCGCGGTGGAGCGGGTGGGCGAGCAGGCAGCCCGTCCTGTCTCCCGTGAGCCCGCGCCCACGTCCTGGGATTCGACTCCCTGGCCCCGGCGTGAGCCGGCGCCGAGACCGGGACCGGCCATGCCGCCGGCAGGCGGCGGTGCGCGTCCCGCCGATCCCTTCGACGTGACCACCACCTGGGACGGTCCGGCGCCGGGACCCGCCGGTGGACGCCCGCCGGGCATCTCGGTGACCCCCCCCGCTCCCGCTGGCCCGTCTACCCCGGCGGTGTCATCCGCCGCTCCGGTGGCTCCTCCTGTTCCTCCTGTTCCCAGGGGTCCTCGGGTTTCCGCCGGTCCGCCACCGACCGCGTCCCGGCCGACGTCCTACCTCCCCTCGGCGTCCCCGCCACCGCCCGCGGCGTCCAGGACGGCTGCGAGGCCGCCCGACCTGCAGGTGGGCGGGCCCGCTCGAGAGGCCTATCCGGTCCCGACCGGTCCGCCGTCGGGACCGGTGCAGATGGGCCGTTCCCCACGGGCCGGCGGGGCGGCGGGGACCACCTCCGGGACGAGATCGGGGGGTGGCGCTTCCGCAGACCCGTTCACCGGCGGGTTTCCGATCTCCGCCCGACCGGTTCCCGCGCCACCGTCCCGGGCTGTTCCCACATCGTCGGCGGACCTCAGGAGAGCTCCGGGCCAGTCGGGCACCCCGAGCCGGGTCACCGGCCCGGCCTTCCCGGTGGTGCCCGGGAGCTTTGGCGTGACCGCCGCCGCACCGCCGCCCGATGCCGGGCCCCGAACCGCATACTCCTCGACGGATCCTTGGAACGGGCACAGCTCGCCCCGCGTTCAACTGCCCGGTGCGGGCGCGCCCGCACCGGGCCCGGGCCCCCTGAACCGGGAGGCCGGCGGGGTCCGTCCCGGTGGCGGTGGATCCGCCGGTCCGGGCGCGACCTCATCAACTCCGCCCCGCGGATTCGGGGGCGCGGCAGCCTATCTGCCGGGATCGGCGTCGAGTCGTCCCGGCAGGGACCCGGGTCCGGGAAGAAGGGGCCCGAACGGCGGTTCTGGGGGCAACGGCGGTTCCGGGGGACTGCCCCCACACTCCCGCCAGGACCGTCTGCGCTCCCGCCAGGATCGTCCGCGGGACCCCCGCGACGGCGGAGCGGATCTCGCAGGCTGGCGGACTCCCCTGTCCGGCACCGAAGACGTCGTCCGTCCTCTCCCGCCCAACGGGCCCAACGGGATCGCCGGACTGGTCCCCGGCCGTGAGGACCCGCTCTCCGGACCGCTCCCGGTGGCCCGGCGACGATCGTCGGTGGAGACTGCGACGGGGAGCGACTGGAGGATGCCGGCGAATCGGGCATCTGGACCGAGGGACTCGTTGGCCGGTCCGACTGACCGGTTGCCCGGCCAGAACGGGCTGCCCGCTCCGGCCCGCGGCCGGGCGCTCGCGGCCCCGGAGCGGCGGGCGGCTCCCGAGGCCGGCGCCGATGCGTCGCGGGCCAGCGGTCGGCCCGCCGACCTGGCTGTACCTCGGGTCGAGGAGACGATGACGACCGCTCGTCCGCTGTATCGGCCAGACGCCTCCGCGCCGCCGGCCGGGACCGGTGCGCGTGGCCTGGTCGGAACTCCGTTGCCGCCGGTGGGGCGCCGACCCGAGTCTCCCTCGGAGAGGACGTCCCTGGTGCCCCGGCGGGGATCGGGAAAGGCCAGAGGTGCCGGCCCCGCGCCGGATGACGACAGCGGCTGGCAGCCCTCCCGGTCGGTGCGCAAACCGAGTGGTCGCAGTGTGCCTGCCGACCGCCGCCGCACCCCGAATCCGGTGACCGACACCAACAATCTCCAACCGGTCTCGGCTCCTCAGCCCATCCGGTCATCCGGATCGACGCGATCGGGTGAGCGGGGTGCGGCGAACGGCGGCGAGCGCCGGCGTGGCACCGCGGACCGGGCCGGTCGCGCTGGCGGAACCGGCGCCAGGAGCCGTGGGCATGCTGGCCGGCATGAGGAGGGCGCCGAGGCCGGCGGCCATTCCGGGCCTGGGCGGCGGGCCTCCGGACGTGATGCCCGCGCGGTGGGGCTGCGGGAACCGGGGGATGCCCGGGATGAGCCGGACGACGAGGACCTCTCCGGCGAGGATCGCCTCGCCTGGCTTCATCAGGGTTGGATCGGTCCTTTGGCCGTTGCGTTGCTCCTCGCGTTGCTCGCGGTTGGCGGCTATGCACTCCTGCGCGGCGATGGCGACGGCAAGAGCGCGCCGTCGGTTTCGCCGGCTCCCCCCATCGGCTTGCCGACGCCCACCACGACCAGCCCGGACGCGATCAATGGCAAGGCGATGATTGATGGCAGCTGGGAATGCCGGCTTGTTACCGGGACGAATCCCCTGAAGCTGTCCGACAATGTCGTCGGTGTGCTCGTGGTCGAACGGACCGCCGGTGCCTACAGTTGGGGCGGCACCGCCGGTCAGTACACGATCACGCCGGTGGCCGGTAATGACGGCGGGAATGTGATCGGCAACGTGAAGTTCACCGGCGGGCCACTGAAGGATCTTTCCGGGGTGCACATCGCCAAGCCCGGGGCCGGAATCCGCGACAAGGCGCAGGGCACGCTGGAACTCACCGCGAGTGGCAGTGCGCCGCACCGATACTGCGGGGTGAACTGAGAAGATCCATCCCCATGCTGACGGTAAGTGAAACACCGATATGTCGGATCTAAGGCGCCCCTGGTCGCCCGGGATCTGCCGAGTTCCGACCCCGGCTGTCGGATTCAGGGTGGCGTGGGGCAGGATCAGGTGCCATGCTCAGGTCTGACCGTAGTGAGGGTGGCGGACGGTGTCCCGCCGCTGGCAGGACGGATGTGGCTGGCGGTGCGGACGGGGGCGTCCCCGCTCCCCGGGAGAGCGGCCGACGGGCCGTTAACCGGCGCGGCCTGCTTCGCTGGGCCGGGACCGCGGCGGTCGCGGCACCGGCCGCCGGGCTGTTGGCCGCGTGCGGGGGTTCATCCTCCTCGGCTAGCGCGACGCGCAAGGTACGTCTCGGCTATGTGACGTCCCGGACGGGGGCGTTCCGCAGTTACAGCGTGGTCGACTCGTATGTGCTGCAGACGATGCGCACGATCCTGGCCGACGGCGTGAAGGTGGGGAACCGCACCTATCCCGTCGAGATCTTCGTCCGGGACTCCGAGTCGGACCGCCATGGCGCCGGGACCGCGACAACCGACCTGATCTTCAAGGACAAGGTCGACATCGTGCTGGTCGGTGGCACCTCCGACACCGCCATTCCTGTCGCGGACCAGTGCGAGATCAACCAGGTTCCCTGTATCTCCACAATCGCCCCGTGGCAGGCCTGGTGGAATGGCCGGGGCGGCAACGTCGATATGCCCTTCCGCTGGACCTACCACTTTTTCTGGGGCATGGAGGACCTGGTGGCGACTTACGTCGCGATGTGGAGCCAGCTCGGGATCACCAAGGTGGGGCTCATGTATCCGGACGACGACGACGGCCGCGCGTTCGCCGACCCGGACTTCGGAATTCCCACCATCCGCAACTACAACAATCTCCGGCTGACGTCGCCGATGTCAGCCGGCTACTCAACCGGGGCGCCCTCATTCAAGACCTATATCGATGAATTCAAGAAGAACGGGGTGCAGGCCGTCGTCGGCGTGTCCCGGGCCGCGGACTTCGCCACCTTCCGGAAGGAGACCAGGGCCTCCGGTTACTCGCCGAACGCCCTGACGATCTCCAAGGCGATCTACTTCCAGGAGGATGTGCGTGGCCTCGGTACCGGTGGTGACGGTCTTACCACCGAGGTGGCGTGGTCACCGGCGCATCCCTTCCGTAGCTCGCTGACGAACAAGACGTCCCTGGAGTTGGCCAACGACTTCACCAGCGCCCGCGGTCAGGGGTGGACCCAGACCCTGGGATTTTCGTACGCCCTGTTCGAGGTCGCCGTCAAGGCGCTGAGCAACGTCGACTCCCTCGACAGTCGGGAAGCCGTCGCCACGGCCATCCGCGACGTCGACGCCCAGACCATTGTCGGACCCGTGGCGTTCGGAGCTCAGCCCAACGTCCCGAAGAACGTGGCCCGCATCGCCCTCGTCGGTGGTCAGTGGAACCAGAACCAGCAGGCGAACGATTTCAACCTCAAGATCGTCAACAACGCGGGTAACACCAAGGTCCCGCTGGAGGCCGAACTCCGCAAAGTTCCCTCGCCCGTCTGAGCTCGGGTCGGCTCGTTTGCCCGGGGCGACTGGCACCGGCCGCCCCGGGCGGGATCACCTCAGGTCCGTGCGGTTGCCCGCGACATCGTGTGCTCGACCACCGCGATCAGTGCGCTCTTGGTGGAGTCGCGGTTGCGGGCGTCGCAGGTGATGACGGGAACGGCCGGGCTGATCTGCAGTGCTTCCCGGACGTCCTCGATCGAGTGCCGCAGAATCCCGTCGAAGCAGTTGACGCCAATCACGAAGGGCAACTGCCGCTGCTCGAAGTAGTCGACCGCGGCGAAGCAGTCGGCCAGTCGGCGGGTGTCGGCGAGCACGATCGCACCGATGGCTCCCCGCACGATGTCGTCCCACATGAACCAGAAGCGGTACTGCCCGGGGGTGCCGAACAAGTACAGGATCAGATCCTCGTCCAGCGAGACTCGGCCGAAGTCCATGGCGACCGTGGTGGTGGTCTTGTCCATCAGGTGGGTGAGGTCGTCGATGTGGGCTCCCGCCTCGGTCATGACGGCCTCGGTGCGCAGCGGGACGATCTCGGACACCGAACCCACGAATGTGGTTTTTCCGGCGCCGAACCCGCCCGCTACTACGATCTTAACCGAGGTCGTGGCGACGGCGGAGTTGACCCGCCTGTTGTCAGAGCTTTCGAAGGCCACTGAGAACCCTTTCGAGCAACGCGAGATCCGGTGCCTCGTCGCGGTCAGGCTGCTGGTGGACGCGGACGAAGCCTTCGTCCGCCATGTCGCCTACCAGCACGCGGGCCACCCCGAGGGGCACCCGGAGGCCAGCGGCGATCTCCGCGATGGATCGCACCTGCCGGCACATGGCGGCGATGGTCTGTTGCTCCAGGTTGAGGCCGATCGCTCGTTCCTCGCCGAGAGGCGTCGTGAAGACGAGTGCCTCGATGGCGAGTTCATAGCGCGACCGAGTGCGCCCACCGGTCATCGCATACGGACGGACGACCGGCCCGGGCGTGCCCTCGGGATCGATACTCACCCTGACTCCCTGTGTTGCCGTCCGGTCACCGCGGAAGGGTTCCCTGCAGCTCGGCGCGCAACGCCGGGGTCAGGACGTCCTTCGCCCGGCTGACCAGCAGGGCCATCTCATAGCCGACCAGACCGATGTCGCAGGATGGTGCCGCGAGCACTGCCATGCTCGCGCCGTCACTGATTGCCATGATGAAGAGAAAGCCGTGCTCCATCTCCACGACCGTCTGGGTGACGCCGCCCGCCTCGAAGACGCGGGCGGCGCCCTGGGTCAGGCTCACCAGTCCCGAGGCCACTGCGGCGAGCTGGTCGGCGCGATCCCGGGGGAAGCCGTCGGAGACGGCGAGTAGCAGGCCGTCTGCGGACACCACGACGGTGTGGGCGGCACCCGGGACTCGATCGACAAAATTGTTGATCAACCAGTTGAGGTTCTGGGCTTCAGAACTCACGGGTGTCACCGTTCCTCCTGCGCGTCACGTCGAGGATTCCTCGCGGTGTCGACTCCGACATCACGTCCCTGCCGTACGCCCTGGTAGAAGCTGGCAAGCCGGCCTCCTACAGCCTCAGGAGATCTGGCCGAGGTGTCGGCGGGACGCCGGCGGGGCGCGGGTTCGGCGCTGCCGGGCACGAGATGGGTCATGGGAACTCGCACCGGTAGGCCCGACCGCGTCACGCCGCCTGTGCTCGGTTGACGCAACAACTCGGCCGCCTGCCAGCCGGCGTCCCCGGGAGATGTCCAGTTCTCCCGGGACGGGGTCTGCTGGGGCGTTGCCTGGTGCTGTGTTGGCTGGTACTGCCCTGCCGTCTGATGGTGCGGGGCCGTCTGACGCAGGGCCGTCTGATGCTGGGCCGCGAAGGCCGGGACGGGCGGAGCCGCCGACGGCGCGTCCGCCGCGGGCTCCTCCCGCGCCGGTGTCCGGGTACCCGTGAGCGGATCGACTCCGGAGCGGGCGGGGCCGCGTTGCCCGAAGGCCCCACCGAGCCCCGGACGGACCGGGGAACGGGCCGGTGGCGCCGCCGTACCGGCATCCGGCCCGGTGAGGTGGGCCGCCGCGGCCGCCGTCGAATGCTGGGCGGGCGCCCGACTGGACGGCGGACGTCGCTGGAACCACGCCGACACG
This sequence comes from Frankia sp. CcCS3, assembly GCF_977927575.1. Classification (NCBI taxonomy): domain Bacteria; kingdom Bacillati; phylum Actinomycetota; class Actinomycetes; order Frankiales; family Frankiaceae; genus Frankia; species Frankia sp. CcCS3. The sequence goes on along the minus strand of NZ_CDWRCL010000015.1, from coordinate 26,306 downwards.
GAGTCGAAGATCGGCGACGTCTCGATGTCGTCGGTGTCCCGGTCCGCCGTGGTCTGTTCGCCGGTGTCCTCGCCGGAGATCGCCTCCGTCGCCCCGGTATCGCGGAACCGCCGGGACCCGAGCGCCGACGCCGGCCGGTCGCGGGGACCGGTGGACTCCATGGGCTCCGATCGTTCCTGCGGAACGGGCCGGTTCTCGGAGCGGGCGAACACACTGCCGGCCCCGGGGGTCGGCTCCTCGGCCGGCGGGGTCCGCTCACCGGCCTCGGGCCGGGTCTGGCCGGGCGGTCTCGGGCCGGGCGGTGCCGGGGCGGTGTCGGGCTGCTCGGTCCGACCGGGCCCGGTGGTGCCGCCGGGACGTGGTTTGGTCCCCCAGCGGTTGTCCCCGAACGACACCGGTCTCGTCTCGTCCGTGACCAGATCATCCCGTCGTCCGAATCCGCGCCGGTCGATGGTCTGGGTGTCCGGTACGACGTCGGGGGGCGGTTCGGCGTCGGTGGCCGGGTCGAGCCGGCCACCGGGAGCGGTGCCGCCGCGGCCGCGAAGGACATCGAGGTCGAGTTCCCGGTCGTTGAGTTCCCGGTCGTCGAGCTCCCGTGGGTCACGGGGACCGTCCTGCCCACCGGGGCCGGGCCGGTCCCGGTCCCGGGCTCCCGGGACCGGGTAGTCCCCGTCGTTTCCTCCCCGCCCGAGTAGATCGTGCGGCAGGGTCGGCGGAGCGGCGCCGGTGCTATCCGCCTCGCTGTCGCGCTCGGTGCCGCTGTCGAGGCCGGGGGTGAAGTCGTCCGGCCCGAAGTCGCGATTATCCGCGGTGGGCAGCGAACCCGTTCGGTCGGACCCGAGCTGAGCGGCGGCCAGCGGCCCGGTGAGCGGGAACGGCCTGGTGTTGGGAAACCGCCGGGGCCCACTGGAGTCGTCGAAAAGGCTTTCCGGTCCGGCGGGTTCACCTGCGGTCCGGTGCCCGTTGGCCCCGGTGCCGTTCGTCGGCGCGACCCTGCCGCCCACCGGTTCGGGAGTTCCCGAGCCGGTGCGCTCCGGCCGCTCCGGTGCACGCGGTCCGGTCGGGGAACCGGGGATGGCCGGCGCGTCGCCGGCGCGGGTTCCTAGCGTCGGCGCGGTGGGCCGGCCCGGTCCCGTGCCGGCCCGGCCGTCTCCGGTCACCAGCTTGGCGGGCAGCCGGACGACAGCGGTGATACCTCCGGAGGCGGATTCGCGCAGCTGGACGTGGATGCCGTGGCGGCTGGCCAGCCGACCGACCGCGAACAGGCCCATGGTCCGTGACACCGACACGTCGACCACCGGCGGGTTCGCCAGTCGGTCGTTGACCCGTTCGAGTTCCTTGGCCGGCATGCCGATGCCCTGGTCCTCGATCTCGATCATCGCCCCGGCCCCCGGACCGAGCGAGCGGCTGGTGACGAGGACGCTGGTGGCCGGCGGCGAGTACGAGGTGGCGTTCTCGAGGAGCTCGGCGACCAGGTGGACGACGTCGCTGACACCGTTGCCGGCGATGGACACCGCGGCGGCCGACGTCTGCTTGACCCTGGTGTACTGCTCCACCTCGGAGATGGCCGCCAGTACGACCTCGTTCAGCGGGACGGGGTGTGTCCAGCGCCGAGCGGTGTCCGTGCCGGCGAGGACGAGCAGGCTTTCGTTGTTCCGCCGCATACGGGTGGCGAGGTGATCCAGCTTGAACAGGTTGGACAACTGGTCCGGATCCTGCTCGCGGTTCTCCAGCTCGTCGATGAGACGCAGCTGCCGTTCGACCAGTCCCTGACTGCGCCGGGAGAGGTTCACGAACATCGCGTTGACGTTGTTCCGCAGCGACGCCTGTTCGGAGGCCAGCCGGATCGCCTCCCGGTGAACCTCGTCGAAAGCCCGCGCGACTTCGCCGACCTCCTCGTCAGTGTCGATACCGACCGGTTCGATCGAGTCGTCGATGTCCAGCTCGGTGGAATCGCGCAACCGACGGACGGCCTCGGGAAGCCGGTGATCGGCGATGTCCAGCGCGGCGGTCCGCAGCGCCAGCAGGGGGCGGACCAGCGAGCGCGCGACGACCAGTGCGGCGAGCAGGGCGAGGGCCAGGATGAGCACGATCAGTAGACCGGACAGCAGCGCGTGGCGCTGGATGTTGCCCCGCAGGGTGCCTATGCGGGCGTCGACGAGGCCCAAGAGCTTGTCGACGGCCTCCGTACCGGTGTCGATGGTCTGCTGGGTCGCCTGGTCCCATTTCTCGGCTTCCAGCGCGGTCAGCGGCTGACCGATGGGCGCATTCAGAATTTCTTCGACATAATTCTGGGTGTTGCGGATGTCCCCGTTGGTCTCGGTGTCGATCGTCGGTTCGTAGACCGCGAGCTGGTCCGGTAGAGCGACGTTCTCGAGATCGTTGCGCTGGCGGCCCCGCTGGGTCTCGGCCGACAGGAACTCGCGATAGTCGTCTGCCGTGAGGACATGGTTCCCGTTGCGGGTGAGCAGGCCGTGGATAAGTGCCTGCTCCTCGGCGAGAAGCTCCGTCCCGGACATCAAGAAGTAGGCCGTGTTGACCCCGGCGTTGAGCTCCTGGTCGTCATTTCCCTGCGGGATCAGCCGGATCAGGTTGATCAGCGAGTTGATGATCGGCTGAAAGGCGGTCTCGACCGCCTTCCTGTCGATCAGCCTTTCGATCGTCTGCCGCTTGGCGGGCAGCGTGTCCATCCGGCTGCTGATGTCGTCGAGGGCGCGGCGTACCTCGCTGCCGAAGGATCCTCGCCGCTCGCTGGCAGCTGACTTGTACGCCTTGTAAGCTTCATCGACCGCCGCCCGGCGGGTGGGAATCGTGCTCCCGTCCCGGGCGCCGACGGGACCGCTGGCGATGAATCCGGTGCTGTAGGTGCGCTCGGCCTGCAGGGCGTGGACCAGCCCGGACGCCGAGCGGCTGATCTCGGTCAGGTCGGACATCCGGTTGACGTCCCGCGTGCTCGTCAGCACCGTACCCGCCTCGATGGACGAGTAGGCGAGGATCGCGATGACAGGCACGGCCAGAATCGCGATCAGCTTGGTGCGTACCCGCCAGTTGGTGGGGTTGGCGGCGGCGCGGTGAAGGCGCGCCAGTCCCGACCCGGCTGGGTTCGGTGGCGCGGCGAATCGACCATCGCGCTGCCCGCCGTCTTCGGCGTCCACGGGCGAACCCGGCGCCACTGTCGGCTCCGAGTCTGCGGCGATGCCCGTGCTGCTGGCCATCGGTTGTCTGCGCACGTACCTTCGCAACCTCTCCGCCAGCCTCCCGGAACAGGTCGTACCAGGATGGCTCGGTATCGGGCCCGGATGTCCCTTGTCAGGCACCATAGCGGTACGAAGTCGGCATCCGAAAGGCGCCCACCGTAAGCGCCTTGGTGGCTGCACGTCAGTTGTCGCTACTGCGCGCGGAGTCACCACTACCGTAACCGCCGGGGAAGGCCGGGGAAGCCCGACATCGGGCGTCACTGATGATCGAAGCGATTGTCGGGGTGAGTGAACCCGGCTGAAGACGCAAACTCGGCATCCTAGACATCTCCGACATGAGCCCTTACCGCCTTTGTGGCGGCGTCCGGCGTGCTTCGTCTGTTCCGGTGAAGGCCGTGGGAGATGGTTGGGCGCCTGGGCGGACCGGTGGGGTCGTCGTGTCCGTAGGCTTGCGGGGTGAGTGAGTTGCAGCGTAGCAGTGCTGGTCGCGGTGCGGAGCCGACGGATACCGGCGCGGTTCGGGATGTTCCGCGGTCCCCGGCGGACGGCCCCACCGGCCCGTCCGCGGTGGGGCATCCGGGCTATGACACCGTGCTGGTGATCGATTTCGGTGCCCAGTATGCCCAACTGATCGCCCGGCGCATACGCGAATGTCATGTGTATTCGGAGATCGTCCCGTGGGATATGTCGGTGGACGAGATCCTCGCCCGGCGTCCGTCCGCACTGATCCTTTCTGGCGGCCCGAAGTCCGTCTACTCGCCTGGCGCGCCCCGGGTGGATCCTGCGTTGTTCGCTACCGGAGTGCCTATTCTCGGTATCTGCTATGGCCATCAGGTCATGGCTCAGGCGCTTGACGGCGCCGTCGCGCGCACGGGAACCGCCGAGTACGGAGCAACTCGTCTGTCGGTGTCGGGTCCCGGGGTTCTCTTCGACGGTCTGCCCGTTGTCCAGCAGGTCTGGATGTCGCATGGCGACTCGGTGACCGCCGCGCCGCCCGGCTTCCGGGTGACGGCTTCCACACCGTCGGCCCCGGTCGCCGCCTTTGAGGACCCCGCGCGTCGTCTCTACGGCGTGCAGTTCCACCCAGAGGTGGTCCACAGCGAGCGAGGCATGGACGTGCTGCGGCACTTCCTGTTCGTGGGCGCGGGCTGCCGGCCCACCTGGACAATGATCAACATTGTTGACGAGGCTGTCGCGGCCGTCCGGGCCCAGGTCGGGACCGGACGGTTGATCTGCGGCCTGTCCGGCGGGGTGGACTCCGCGGTCGCTGCCGCGCTCGTGCACCGGGCGGTGGGAGACGCGCTCACCTGCGTCTTCGTCGATCATGGTTTGCTGCGGGCCGGCGAGGCGGAACAGGTCGAACGCGATTTCGTCGCGACCACCGGTGTGGATCTGGTCCATGTCAAGGCGGCCGACCGGTTTGCCGCCGCGCTGTCCGGAGTGACCGATCCGGAACGGAAGAGGAAGATTATCGGCCGCGAGTTCATCCGGGTCTTCGAGGAGTCCGCCCGCGAACTGGAGGCCCGGGCGGAGGCGGAGGGCGCGACGATCGACTTTCTCGTGCAGGGGACATTGTATCCTGATGTGATCGAATCCGGTTCGCCGACGGCCGCGAAGATCAAGTCTCATCACAACGTCGGCGGACTGCCCGAGGACCTGCGGTTCGGTCTGGTCGAGCCGCTTCGGACCCTGTTCAAGGACGAGGTCCGTCGGCTCGGCGAGGAGCTCGGGCTGCCCGAGGAGATCGTCTGGCGCCAGCCGTTCCCGGGCCCGGGCCTCGCCGTCCGCATCATCGGCGAGGTCACGCCCGAGCGGCTCGACGTGGTGCGGGCGGCCGACGCGGTGATCCGGGAGGAGATTCGCAAGGCCGGCCTGGACCGCGAGATCTGGCAGGTCTTCGCGGTGCTGCTCGCCGACGTGCGGTCGGTAGGCGTCCAGGGTGACGAGCGTACGTACGGCTTCCCGATCGTCCTGCGCGCGGTCACCAGCGAGGACGCGATGACCGCCGACTGGGCCCGGCTACCCTACGGCCTGCTGGAACGCATCTCGAACCGGGTGGTCAACGAGGTGCCGCAGGTCAACCGGGTGGTGTACGACATCACCTCCAAGCCCCCCGGCACGATTGAGTGGGAGTGACGATCCCGGATCGGAGCGCGTGCCCGTCGGGCGACCCCCGCCGACGGGCACGTTTGACGTCCGGGCGGGACCGGAGCACCCTGGATGACGTGACCCCGCACGAGATGGCCATTACCTAGGCGCGCGACCGGTCATCGGGTCTGCGCCTCGCCCTTCCGCCTTGTCCTGGTGGGGGGCTTTTTTGTTGCCGCGGTCATGGTGGGGTGGCCGCTCAGCCGCCGGGAGATGCTCCATGACCGCAGCAGCCGCAGACGACCGATCGGTAGCCCCGGACGCCGAACTCTGGGCGTCGGACATCCGCGCCGCGGCCCGCGTCCTTGCCGGGGTGGCACGACAGACCAGAGTCGTCCGGGATCTCGGCCTGTCGGCGGCGATCGGTGCGCCCGTCTGGCTCAAGTGTGAGCACGAGCAGCACACCGGTTCGTTCAAGCTTCGGGGTGCCTACCACCGGGTGGCCACCGCGGATCCGGCGACGCGGGCCCGGGGGGTGGTGGCGGCCAGTGCCGGTAACCACGCCCAGGGAGTGGCCTTCGCGGCCGCGACCTTCGGCGTCGAGGCGACGATCTTCGTGCCGGTGGGGGCCAATCCGGTCAAAGTGGCGCGGACGCGCCGGTGGGGCGCCCGGGTCGAGAAGATACCCGGGGGGGTGGAAGCGGCGCTCGCGGCGGCCGCCGCCTTCGCCGCCCGGGGAGACCGGCTGCTGGTCCACCCATTCGACGACCCGACGGTGGTGGCCGGGCAGGGCACGATCGGCTTGGAGTTGCTCGATCAGGTGCCCGATCTCGGCACCGTTCTGGTCGGGGTGGGCGGCGGAGGACTGATCAGCGGGCTGGCTGCGGCGGTGCGGTCCCGGCGCCCCGATGTGCGAGTGGTCGGTGTGCAGTCCGTGCTGTCGTCGGCGTTCGCCGCGTCGCTGCGGGCTGGCCGGCGGCTCCCGGTGCCCCCCGGTGGGGTGGTGACGCCTGGTGCCGGAACACTGTGGGAAGCCGGGACGATTCCGGGCAGCCGGACGTCCGAACAGCCGACGGCGCCACGTTCGTCACGGGTGGTCTCGGCGTCGACCACGATCGCCGACGGTATGGCGGTGAACGCTCCCGGGGTTCTGACCTTCGCCCTTGCCGCACGCCTGGTGGACGAGATCGTCACGGTCGATGAGGCAGCGTTCTGGGAGGCGATGGTGTTGCTGCACCGGGCCGGCCACCAGGTGGAACCGGCCGGCGCCGCGGGGGTTGCGGCCTTGTTGCGTCAAGGTGATCTCGCGCAGGGCCCGACGGTGGCGATCCTGTCGGGCGGCAACATCGACCCGGGGGTGGCCAGCAGGGTGAAGGCGCTCGCGGCCATCCCGCCGAGCGCGTCGAGCACCGCGTGACCGCCTGACCGCGTGACCGCCGGTGGGCCGGGCGTTGACGCGGACCACGGCCATCGACGCCCCGCCCTCGCGCGCGGGGCGGGGCGGGAACGACGGACAATAGGCTGGTCAGCACGCGGGTCGACGACCACTGGGCGTGGACGCGTGATGGTCATGTGGTGGCACGGACGCGCGAGGACCGCGGCCGGGTGGGGCTGTCGGTGCATCTCGCGAACCACACCGCGAACCACACCGCGAACCGGGTCGTCGGGTACGATCCGGGCATGCCGCGGTCCGACCCGCTCGACGTCGAACGTACGATCGGAGTCCCATGAGCGGCTTTTTCGGCGATTCCCACGGCGGCGGATCCGGCATCGCCGGGTCGGTCGGGACGGATGTCCACGGCGGTGCGCACGTGCCCTACGACCTGTTCGGCCCAGCGGTGCTGGCGCCGCCGGTGGGCGGGGACGGGCCCGGTGACTCCTCCTCGCCGCGCCTGGATGCCGAGGTTCTGCTCGACGGGCTCAACCTGCAGCAGCGGGCGGCGGTGGTGCACATCGGAGCACCCCTGCTTGTCGTCGCGGGCGCGGGGTCCGGCAAGACGCGGGTGCTGACCCACCGTATCGCGTACCTGCTGGCTGCCCGGGGGGTCCGGCCGGGGGAGATTCTGGCGATCACGTTCACCAACAAGGCCGCCAGCGAGATGCGCGAACGGGTCTCGGCACTGGTCGGTTCTCGGGCGCGGGCGATGTGGGTGAGCACCTTCCACTCGGCCTGCGTGCGCATCCTGAGGTCCGAGGCGAAGAGTCTCGGGTTCAGCTCGACCTTCTCCATCTACGACGCCGCCGACGCGCAGCGTCTGATCACTCTGGTCACCCGCGACCTCGATCTTGATCCCAAGCGGCATCCCGCCCGAGGTCTGGCGGCACAGATCAGCAACCTGAAGAACGAACTGATCGACTGGGAGGCCGCACGGGACCGGGCCACGAACCACCTCGAGCGGACCGTCGCCGAGGTCTACGCCGCTTATCAGCAGCGGCTGGCTCAGGCCAACGCCCTCGACTTCGACGATCTGATCATGACGACGGTGAACCTCCTCCAGGCGTTCCCCGACGTCGCTGAGCACTACCGGCGCCGCTTCCGACATGTGCTCGTGGACGAGTACCAGGACACCAACCACGCGCAGTACGTTTTGGTGCGCGAGCTCGTCGGTCAGCCGGCGTACTTCGGTGCCGGGTCCGCGCCGGTGGAGTCAGAGGAGCCAGCGGCCGGGTCGGATACCTGGGCCTCGGGCGCCGTCCCACCGGCGGAGCTGTGCGTGGTTGGCGACGCGGACCAGTCGATCTACGCCTTCCGCGGGGCGAACATCCGCAATATCGTGGAGTTCGAGGAGGACTTCCCGAACGCCGCGGTGATCCTGCTGGAACAGAACTACCGCTCCACCCAGACCATCCTCTCCGCCGCGAACGCGATGATCGCGCGTAACAACCAGCGCAAGGCCAAGCGGCTGTGGTCGGACGCCGGTGACGGTGAGAAGATCGTCGGATTCGCCGCCGACAACGAGCACGACGAGGCGGCCTTTGTCGCCGAGGAGGTCGACCGGCTCTCGGACGCGAAGCTCGCGCGGTCCGCCGACGTCGCGGTGTTCTACCGGACCAACGCCCAGAGCCGGGTGTTTGAGGAGATCTTTGTCCGGGTCGGGCTGCCCTACCGGGTGGTTGGCGGGGTGCGGTTCTACGAGCGCAAGGAGATCCGTGATCTCCTTGCCTACCTGCGGGTCCTCGTCAATCCCAGCGACACGGTGAACCTGCGTCGCATCCTGAACGTGCCTCGCCGCGGGATCGGCGAGCGGGCTGAGGCGGCCCTGGCGGGCTTCGCCGATGTCGAGCGGATCGGGTTCGCGCAGGCACTGGAGCGTGTCGACGAGGTGCCGGGGATCGCCGCGCGCTCGGCGAAGGCGGTGCGAGAGTTCACCGCGCTGCTCGCCGAGCTACACACCATGGCGGCCGACGACCCGGTGGCCGTGGTCGAGGCGGTGCTTGAACGCACCGGCTACCTGTCGGAACTCCTCGCCGAGGACACCGTCGAGTCCCAGGGCCGGGTGGAAAACCTGCAGGAACTGGTCGGAGTGGTCCAGGAGTTCACCCAGCGGCTGCCCGAGGGCACGCTCGCGGAGTTCCTCGAGCAGGTCTCGCTCGTCGCCGACGCGGACCAGGTTCCGAGCGACGACGGTTCCGATGGCGTGGTCACCCTTATGACGCTGCACAGCGCCAAGGGCCTCGAGTTCCCCGTCGTCTTCCTCACCGGTCTCGAGGACGGCGTCTTCCCGCACCTGCGGACCTTGGGAGATCCCACCCAGCTCGAGGAGGAACGCCGGCTCGCCTATGTGGGCGTCACCCGGGCCCGGACCCGGCTCTACCTGACCCGCGCGGTGATGCGCAGCGCCTGGGGCCAACCGGCCTACAACCCGCCGTCGCGCTTCCTCGGCGAGGTGCCGGACACGCTGGTTGACTGGCGTCGGCTGGCCGATCCCCCGCCGGCGCCCGCGGGGACGTCCTGGGGTTCGTCTGGCGGGTTTGGGCCGGGCGCCACCCGCCGGGGCGCCGCCGACGCCCCGGCGGCGCGTAAACCGCTACCGAACTCGCCGTTCTCGGGCCGCGCGCGGCCGGCCGCGCGGGCCGTCCTGGAACTGCGCCAAGGCGACCGGGTGACCCATGACAGTTTCGGTCTCGGGGTTGTCGTCGCCACCGGCGGGGTCAGTGACTCCGCCGAGGCGACCATCGACTTCGGCGAGAACGCCGGCACGAAGCGCCTGCTCCTGCGGTACGCCCCCGTCGAGAAGCTCTGACGGTCCCGAGGGTCCCGACGGTCCGGGTCGCCGGGACCGTTCCGCTCGGGGGACCGGTCCCGGCCGGTCCGGCGCCCCGGCGAGGCAGCTCGCGACCAGGTGGGCAACCTTGCCGCTGAACGCCAGGGAATGATGCCCGAGGCCCGGCACGGTGTGATTTTCGATGTCGAGATCGGGATGGTCGAGCGCCGCCTCGGCGGGCCGCACCACGCTGTCCAGCCCGGCGCCGATCGCGACGAACCGGGTCCGGCAGCCGGGGGCGGGTGCGGCGAGTTCGCGTAGGAGCGCCGATCCCGGCCGTAGCTGGGTGACGAGCCGGTACGGCACCGACCGGGGGACAAGCCCGGCGAGACGGGTGCCGGAATGAGGCGTCGCGAGAGTGATCAGCGTGTCCACGTACTGATCGCCCCCGAGTTGCTGCACGTAGTAACGGGCCACCAGCCCGCCGAGTGAATGGGCGACGATGTGCACGCGCTGCCTGCCGCTGTCCGCCATGGCGGCGTGCACGGACGCGGCGAGTCGGAGCGCCGCTTCCTGCACCGTCGGTACGAGCAGCGGCAGCTCCACCGTGCGCACCCGGCGGAAACCGCGGCGGCGCAGCGACCGGCCCAACCGGGTGAACACGGACCGGTTGTCGATCAGGCCGTGGATCAGCAGGATCGGGGTGCCTGCCGCGTCGGGAGCGTTGACCAGCAGGCTGCGGTGCAGGGGGGAGAGGGCGCTCAGTGAGTAGGGCTCGTGCTCGCGCGGGCGCTGCCGGCGCAGCGCACTCGCCGGGTAGAGGGCGAGGTGGGTGGCGATCCAGGCCGCTTCCACGGCGAGCCCGCGGGCATTCACCGGGGTCGTGCGCAGGCCGACGAGGACCGACCGCCCTGGAGCGGCGACGTTGGCTGCGGCCACGGCCCGCCTCAGGCGGGCCGTGGCCGCAGCCAACGATGGCAGTATCTGCTCGCCGATGGCCCGCTCGCTTTCCCTCGCCGTACCATCCGTGCCGCCAGCCGTGGTGCTCGCCCCCCAGGTCGGCAGATATCCCGGTGACCAAGTAAAGACCGGAGAGAAATACTACAGACTGTTAGGTAGCCCTGTCGACCATCGAGCCTGCCGCCGGCGCAGCCGATCGCCCTGGTCCTCCCGGCTCAGGGATGCGAGCAGCGATGCAGCGTCGCGCGCCGTCTCGGCCGCGGTGGTGGCGGACAGGAGCCGATCGGCGAATCCCAGCGCGTTTAGGTCGGTCGGCCGTAGCCCGGAGACGTTTGCGGCCCGCTCGACCGGTACCCGCAGCGTGACGGCGGTGCCCTCCGGGGAGAGCGCGGTGAAGTAACTGTCCGGGGTCATGGCCACGATGTCGGTGACCGCCGCGGCGAGAGCCCCGCCGGAGCCGCCCTCACCCAACACGATCGACAGCGTCGGCGAGGGGCAGGCCAACACCGCGGCCATCGCGTCCCCGATCGCCGCCGCGATGCCCGCGGCCTCGGCGTCCGCGTCGTTCGCCGCGCCGGGCGTGTCGACCAGGGTCACGAGACCAATCCCCAGCTTCCCCGCGAGCCGGGCGGCGCGGACCAACAACCGGTACCCGGCCGGCCCCGGGGCGTCGCCGCGACGGGCCCCGACAGCTACAACCACCGCACGCATCGGCCCTCCCCGCCCCGCAGCCCCCGCGACGTCGCCCAGGAGCACCCCCACACCGGCCACGACCCGGGGATCCGGCCCGACCAGGTCGACGCCGTCGGGAAGCAGCGTCTGCAGCACCTCGATGCCGTCCGGTCGGATGCCGTCCCTGGCCGCCCGCACCTGCGCCCACCCGGAGCGCGCGGCGACGTGTTCAGCCCCCGGCGCAGGTCCGTCGGACCCGGTTCGGGTGTCCGGATCGTCGGGCGGGACGGGGAGGGTGGTCTCGTCGTCGGCTTGTGACGGGCCGCCGTCCGATCCGTCTGCCAGGTCGCCTCCGTCTGCCAGGTCGCCCGATCCGCCCGGAGTGGTTTGGCCGCCCGGGCTGGTCCGGGTACCTGGACCAGCCCGGCTCTCCCGATCTGGTAGACCCGCCAGGCCGGTCAGGGCCCGCCGCAGCCACGCCTGGACCGCCCTGGGCGCCGCCGCCGCGTCGACCAGCCCGGCGGCGTACGCCGAGCCTGCGGTGTAGCTGCCCGGAGACGGGGCGGTGCCGGTGACCGCCGCGACCACCCGAGGCCCGGCGAAGCCGACCGTCGCCCCGCGTACCGCGCACCGAAGGTCCGCGCGGGAGCCGATCGTCACCCAGATACCACCGGTGGTGGGCTGGTCCGCGACGGCGATGTGACCGACCCCCGCCGCGTCCAGCGCGGCGAGCGCCAGTGCGGCTTGGGGCAGTCCGACGAGTCCGGCGACCCCTTCCTGCAAGCGGGTGCCACCGCTGCGCAGGAACGACACCAGGGGACGGCGGCTGGCTGCGGCCGCGGTGGCGGCCTCGGCGAACCCACGTGCGTCCCGCTCGCCAAAGCTTCCCCCGTAAACCGTGAAATCCCAGACCGCGACCACGGCAGGGATGCCGGCCACCGCGCCCTCGCCCCAGCGCAGAGCCGGTCGACCGTCGTAGTCGGGCCAGCCCAGTCGGTTGACGGCCGCGGCCGTGGCGGGCCGCAGGGTGATGCCTGCGAGCAGGGCGGCGCGCCAGTCGGCGGTCGTCTCCTGGCCCGGCCGGGTGTCGCTGTCCACGCCTGCATTTTCGCGCCCGGGGCCGACCGGATGCCCGTCGTCGCGGCCATGGTGTCGTGGAACACGGACGGGCACTCCCCGCCGGCGGGTGGCCGGCGGGTGCTCGCGGGCCCGCACGCCTGCGACGCACCGCGCCTTCGGCCGATGGCGGCCGGGGACATACTCTTTCACCCACAGCCCCCTGGGCGGGTGGGAACCCGGATCGAACCTGCTACACCGGTGCAGCGAGGGGAGCAGCGAGGGAAGCGATGCTCACACCGCTGATGGAGGACGATCCTCGCCAAATCGGCCCGTACCGTCTGCAGAACCGGATCGGTGCCGGCGGGATGGGGACCGTGTATCTCGGTTTCGCCCCGGATCGGCGTCCCGTTGCGGTGAAGGTCGCTGCCGAGGATCTCGCCGAGGACGAGGAGTTCCGCAGCCGCTTCGAACGTGAGGTGCGGGCGGCGCTGCGCGTGCGAGGTACGGCGGTGGCCGCCGTGCTCGACGCCGACACCGAGGCCGCGGCGCCGTGGATGGTCACCGAGTACGTCGAGGGGACCAGCCTGGCCGAGGCCGTCCGGGCCCGCGGTCGGCTGGAGGACCACCTCGTCCGGGGTCTCGCCGTCGGCCTCGCCGACGCGCTGGTCGCCATCCACGCCGCCGGTGTCGTCCATCGTGATCTCAAGCCGTCCAACATCCTGCTGGCCTGGGACGGGCCCAAGGTGATCGACTTCGGGATCGCGCACCTGACCGACAGCGCCACGCTGACCCGCACCGGTCATGTGATCGGCACGTTGGCCTGGATGTCACCGGAACAGATGCGCGGCGAGCCGTCGGACGCCTCAGCGGACGTCTTTGCCTGGGCGAGCTGCATGACGTACGCGGCGACGGGGCGGCATCCCTTCCATGCCGAGACGCCGGACCTGCTTGCCGTCCGGGTACAGCGGGACTCTCCCGATCTCCACGCGCTCCCCGGATACCTGCTCAACCTGGTCGCGAGGGCGCTGTCCAAGGCCCCGCGGGAGCGGCCGGACGCCGCCTCGCTGCTGGCCGCGCTGGTAGGCCGGGAGGTGCGTGGGGTCACCGAGGCCGACCCGTCCGGTGGCTGGGCGCCGGACGTGCAGGGACCGGGCCCGGCACCTGGCCTGTGGCCGGTCGGACCGCCGCCACCCGCGTCGGCCTTTCGGCCCGCCGTGCTATTACCCCCCGCGGCACCGCCGCGACCGGTCTCCCCGCGACCGGTCTCCCCGCGACCGGTCTCCCCGCCACCGTCGGGAGCGGTTGTCCCGGGGAAGTGGGCGGATCAGGCGCCCGCGGAGCGTCGGGGCGCGACCGCCGCCGCGGACGTGGCGTCCGATCCGGGACGGTCGGAGGTGACCTATCGCCCCAGCGACCCGACTCCACCGGCGCGTCCTCCCGATCCGTCGGCCTTCCCGCCAGCGGGTCGACCGGCTGCGCTGCGGGTCGGGCTGTGGACCGACGCTCGGCGGGCCGAGGCGCCGCGGCGCCGGCACTGGAACAGCGGCGCGATGCTGTCGGTTCTCTTGGCGGTACTCTGGATCTTCGGGATTGGCAGTGCCGCGGCTGTCGTAGTGGGACTGGTCGCGCGGGTTCGGATCCGCCGCCGGGATGAGCGTGGCACCACGGTGGCGGCCGTCGGTATCGGCCTGGGTTGGCTCGGGATCGGACTAGCGATGATCTTGATCGTCGTTATCCTGAAATTCGTCTGACTGGTCCGGAGGGGCTGGCTACGATCGGTGTTTCTTCCATGTGATTTCCGACATAATGAGGGTCTTAACTTTCGTGACGTCGGACACGGGACGGCGTAGGGCAGGTCCCGTCGGTCACGCTCAGCGGCTCCCGGCGGACCCGCGCTCTGAGGACGGTGGGGCGGAAGCCGCCCTCGGCGCGGTGGGTGTCCACACTCATTTGTCCTGTATCTGTCCTGTATCTGTCCTGTATCGACCTGCCGGGGCCCCGGACCGGGTCGAGGGATGCGCCGGATCGGCCCGTTCGATCCCACCCGTGGGCCGCCGGCGACGGCGGTGTGGTGCACAGCGCGTGGCGCGCGCTGTAACGCCCTCGTCAGTAGGCTCGCAGGCGTTCTGTGCAGCTCTACGTATCCCAACCCGTAACGACCGCATCCGACTGGACGGACCGTGGATCTTTTCGAATACCAGGCGAAGAAGCTGTTCGCCGAACATGGCGTACCGGTGCCCACCGGGAAGACCGCGACCACCCCCGAGGAGGCCTGCGCGATCGCCACCGAGCTCGGTGGCAAGGTCGTCGTCAAGGCGCAGGTCAAGACTGGAGGCCGGGGCAAGGCCGGTGGCGTCAAGGTAGCCGACGGGCCGGATGACGCCTTCGCGAAGGCGACAGCGATCCTCGGCATGGACATCAAGGGCCACACAGTCCACTCGGTGCTCGTCGAGGAAGCCAGCAACATCGCCGAGGAGTACTACGCATCCTTCCTGCTGGACCGGGCGAACCGCACCTTCCTCGCCATGGCCTCCCGGGAGGGCGGCATGGAGATCGAGGAGGTGGCGGCGACCAAGCCGGAGGCGCTGGCCCGGATCGCGATCGACCCGCTCAGGGGAGTCGACGCGGCCAAGGCGCGCGAGATCGCGGTCACGGCGAAGCTGCCCGAGGCGGCTCTGGACGGCGCGAGCGAGCTGCTGGCCAAGCTCTGGACCGTGTTCCTCAAGTCGGACGCCACCCTCGTCGAAGTCAACCCGCTGATCCTCACCGGTGACGGCCGGGTCGTCGCCCTCGACGGCAAGGTCAGCTTGGACGACAACGCCGACTTCCGCCACCCGGAGCACGAGGCGTTCGTCGACGTGGCCGCGGTGGACCCGCTGGAGCAGAAGGCCAAGGAGAAGGGCCTCAACTACGTCAAGCTCGAGGGTGAGGTCGGGATCATCGGAAACGGTGCCGGCCTGGTCATGTCCACCCTCGACGTGGTGACCTACGCCGGGGAGGAGTTCGGCGGCAAGCGCCCGGCGAACTTCCTCGACATCGGCGGCGGCGCGTCCGCCGAGGTCATGGCAAACGGTCTGTCGATCATCCTTGGTGACCCGGCGGTCAAGAGCGTCTTCGTCAACATCTTCGGTGGCATCACCTCCTGCGACGCGGTGGCCAACGGCATCGTGCAGGCCCTGAAGATCGTCGGCGACGTCAGCGCCCCGCTGGTGGTGCGCCTCGACGGCAACAACGCCGAGGAGGGCCGCCGCATCCTGGCCGAGGCGAACCTGCCGGTGGTCAAGCCGGTCGACACGATGGACGGCGCGGCGAAGCTCGCCGCCGAGCTCGCCGCGGCCGCGGCCTGACCTGGGCGAAGGGGATTGCGAACCGATGGCTATCTGGCTTGACGAGAACAGCCGGGTGGTGGTGCAGGGCATCACCGGCTCGGAGGGCAGCAAGCACACCCGCCGCATGCTCGCCGCGGGCACGAACGTCGTCGCCGGCGTGAACGCGCGCAAGGTGGGCCAGCAGGTCGAGGGCGTGCCGGTGTTCGGCTCCGTCGCCGATGCGATGGCGCAGACCGGCGCCAATGCCTCGGTGATCTTCGTTCCGCCCGCGTTCACCAAGGACGCGGCGATCGAGGCGATCGACGCGGCGATCCCGCTCGCGGTGGTCATCACCGAGGGCGTGCCGATCCACGACACGACCGAGTTCTTCGCCTACTCCCAGTACAAGGCGACGACGCGGATCATCGGGCCGAACTGCCCGGGTATCGCGAGCCCCGGTCTGTCCAATGCCGGCATCATCCCGGCCGACATCACCCCCGGCGGGCGCATCGGCCTGGTCAGCAAGAGCGGCACGCTGACCTACCAGATGATGTACGAGCTGCGGGAGTTCGGCTTCTCCACCTGCGTCGGCATCGGTGGCGACCCGGTCATCGGCACCACGCATATCGACGCGCTCGACGCCTTCCAGGCCGATCCGAACACCGACGCGATCGTGATGATCGGTGAGATCGGCGGCGACGCCGAGGAGCGGGCCGCGGCGCACATCGAAGAGCACGTGACCAAGCCGGTCGTCGGCTACGTGGCCGGCTTCACCGCGCCGGAGGGCAAGACGATGGGCCACGCGGGCGCCATCGTGTCCGGTTCGTCCGGTACCGCGCAGGCCAAGAAAGAAGCCCTGGAGAAGGCCGGCGTCCGGGTTGGCAAGACCCCGTCGGAGACCGCCCGGCTGATGGCTGACATCATGCGGTCGTTGTAGGCCTGTCCCGATGCCGAGCCCCCGCGGGACGCGGGGGCTCGGCATCGGGACAGGTAGGGGTCTTGGCCGCGGGGCTTCGGGGACGGACGTCTTCCCTTCGCTTCCGACGGCTGCAAGACTTCTGCATCGGTGCATCGACGGCTCTCGTCTCCGCACCGACCGACCAGACGAAGTGGGGTTGCCGTCGTGGCACAGATCGGCGGTCGTACCGTCGCCACCAACGACATCGGGGTGGTCGCCTCTGGGGCGGTCACGTTCATCGTGAGCTTCCTGCCGTGGTATTCGGTGAGCCTGGGGTTTTTCGGCCGCTCGGCGGAGGCTCACAAAAACGCCTGGGGGCTCGGGTTCAACTCCTGGTTCCCGGTGTTCCTGGTGGTCGTGGTCGCCGGTCTGGTGACGGCGCGCGTCGCCGCCAACGTCCGCATCCCGGACGTTGGTCCGGTCTCGATCCTGTGGATACTGCCGGCCGTCTCGGCGTTCGCCGTCCTTCTGCTGTTGATCAGATGGATCCGGTTCCCCGACGTGCCGAGCGGGGTGGACGCCGGGCCGAGTTTCGGGTTCTACCTCGCCTTGCTGCTGACGATCGTGCAGACCGTCTTCGGTGTGCTCACGGCGCTGGCGAGCGGAGCGCCCATTCCCGGCCGTCCGGGTGCCCGTCCCACCGGGCCCGGTCAGCCGGGCGCCTGGCCTCCGTATGGTGGTCAGCAGCCGCCCTACGGTCAGCCCTACGGCCAGCAGCCCACTCCCGGTTACGGCCAGCCGCCCACGGGGTACGGGCCGCCGCCGGGCTATGGGCCGCCCGGTCAGCCGCCCACGGGCTACGGTCAGCCGCCTGTCGGCGGATACGGCGCGCCGCCCGCCGGCGGGTACGGGCAGCCGGCCCAGCCGGGCGGGTACGGGCAGCCGTCGCAGGGTCAGGCTCAGTCGCCCCCAGGTTATGGCCAGCAGCCGCCTCCGCCGGGTGGTTACGGCCAGCAGGAGCCTCCTCCCGGTCGTTGATCCGATACGTGCCCGCCTCCATGCAGCCGCCCAGACTGCCGCGACGCCTTGCCGATCGGATCTGGCAGCGGGGCGGACGGCCCCTGGCGGAGGCGGTCGCCGCGTCGGCTGCGGGCCTGATGTTCATCGAATTCGTCGTTCTGGTTGTGTGGGGAGCCGACACCGGCTCCTCCACCGGACCCGCCGCGGCTCTGCGCGTCGGAGCCGATCTGTGGCTTGCCGCTCACGGAACGACGCTGCGGCTCCCTGACGGGATCATCGCGTTCCGGCCATTGGGCCTCGCCCTCTTTCCGCTGGCCGCGGCGCTGAGCGCGGCACATCGGCGGGCGAGCGCGGCACCGCTGCAGTCGCATGCCGTTCTCAACCGGACGCCCCTGGGCCGAGTGTCGCTGAACCGGGTGTCGCTCGGCCGGATGCCGCTGGGCCGGGTGTCGCGGTTGCGGCCTGCCCGGCTCGGCGGAGGGCGCTCCGCCGCTTCGGTGGCGGACCTCGGGGACTCCCGCGGGGGCCGCTGCCGGTCGGATGGCGCCGTCGGGGTCCCTTGGCGAGCCGTGGCAGGCGACGTCATCGGCGTCGTGGGCGCCCAGACTCTCTTCGTCGTGGTCGTCGCGCTCATCGTGCGCACGCACTCGGTACGGCCGACCCCCGGTTCTGCGGCGCTGGGGACGGTCGCGTTCGGGATACCGGCCGCCCTGCTCGGCGCGCTGGCCGGCCGCCATCGGCTGCGCACGGCATGGCGGATGCTGCCCGTGATGCTGCGCGTCCCCCTGCTGTCCGGCGCGGCGGCGTTCATGGCGCTGCTGGCGGCCGCCGCGTTCGGGGTCGCGCTGGTGCTCGCGGCGACCGAGCCCGAGGTCGCCGCCGCCGAGCGCTCGCTCGACGTGGGCGTGCTCGGGGGTCTCGGGCTCACGGCGACCCAGCTTGCGCTGCTGCCCAACCTGGTCCTCTGGGGTCTGTCCTACGCCCTCGGACCAGGATTTCGAACGGGTCCGGGTCTGGTCCGGGCGGATGTCGTCCGCCCGGCCGACCTGCCGGACCTCCCGGTGCTGACGGCCCTTCCGCCGAGCGCGTTACCCAGGCCCGGGTGGCTTGTGCTGGCGCTGGTGCCCGTCGTGGCCGGCGTCGTGCTTACTGTCATGGTCCATCGGGCGAGCCTGGGACGCCGCTCCCGGGCTCGCATCCTGACCGTCCTGCTCGGGGCGGTGGTCTGCGGTGTCCTCGTGGGTCTGGCGGTCCAAGTGTCGATGGGACAGGTCGGGACCGTGACGGGTCAGGGTAACCACTATGGTCCCTCGTCCGGATGGCTGTGCGGCCTGATTGCCGGGGGGGAGACCGCGCTTGTCGGACTCCTGTTGATCGGCGGCATCGACCTGGCGGCCCGTCGGGCCGAGCGGCCGTTCGTCGCCGACGACGCGGCGGCGCCCTCCTGGTGGCGCAGGCTGCAACCGTCCGGCTCATGGTCGTCAGCCCGGCTGTCACGACGACACCCCTGACCGGCCTCGCGGCCCCGCTGCCGCGGCCTCCTCGAGGTCTGTGGGCCCGCAGCTCCCCGCCCGGCGGGGACCTTTCCCCGCCCGCTCCCTCCCCGCTTGCCCGGCACCCCGTCGGCCTCCGAAACTGTCTGCGCCGTCGGTTACCGTGACCGCACTGGATCATCTTCACGGAGGTCGTCGTGGCGGTCACGGTCGCCCGTATCCGGGCTGAAGCACTTCGCCTGCGGGAGCTGGGCTGGTCCTATCGCCGTATCGCCCGAAGACTGCAGACCCGCCATCACCTGAGCGCGCTCGCCGCGTTCCGCCTCGCGCACGGCTGGACGCAGGAGGAGGCCGCACGCCGCTGGAACGAGCGGTGGCCCGGTTCGGGGCCGGCCAAGACCGGTAAGACCTTCTCGTACTGGGAGAGCTGGCCGGCCAAGGGCGGCCGGGCGCCTTCCACACAGGTCCTGTCACGGCTGGCTGAGCTCTACCTGTGCCGGTCGGGTGATCTGCTGGACGGGCGGGACTACGGCGAGCTCGATGAGGGCTTCGAGGGAGGTGCGGGCCCCGCGGCCTCCGCCGGGTGCACCTGTGCAGCGGGCGGCACGGGTGGGGATGAGGAGGACGGGTGTGCGGGGCTGCGCTCGTTGGCTGACGGGCTGTCGTCTCCGGCGGCCTGCGAGGTCCCGTCCGCCCAGGCCATCGACGCGTGGCTGGCAGATCTCCTCGCCGGATGGGTTCCGGCGGCATGATCGGCAGCCCCGGGCTCAGGTGGCTGCCTGGCGGGCCGCGCCCGGCGGGCGCCGGTGCGCGCGTTTCCGGCGGGAAGCGGCGGAGCTGGTCGAGTCAGTACAGTCGAACCGGCCATTGTTCCGCCGCCGTCCGCAGATGGCGGTTGCGCAGCGGGCGGCTCGTCGTGTCGCCCGATTCTGCTTACGGAGTGTGTCTGTGTCTGCTCGTCTCGTCGCGCTCGCCTCGGGAGCGGGAACCACCCTGCAGGCGATCCTCGACGCAACCGCGGACCCCGGGTTCGGCGCGGCGGTCGTGGCGGTCGGCACCGACCGCTATGGCACCGGCGCGGAACGGCGGGCCCGGGCGTCGGGGGTCCCGGTGTTCATCGTTCGTCTCGAGGACCACGCGGACCGGGATGCCTTCAACGCCGCGACGGCCGGGCGGATCGCCGAGTTCGCGCCCGATCTGTTGGTCCTGGCGGGCTACATGAAGATTCTCAGTGCCCGGGTGATCGGCCGGTTCCGGACGATCAACACCCACCCGTCGCTGCTGCCCGCCTTCCCGGGAGCCACCGCGGTGCGTGACGCGTTGACCGCCGGGGTGAAGGTCAGCGGGGTGACGGTGCACTGGGTCGACGAAGGCGTTGACACCGGTCCAATCATCACTCAGCGGGCGGTGCCGGTTGAGCCAGGCGATACCGAGCAGACACTTCATGCACGGATCCAGAGCGTCGAGCGAGGACTGTTCGTCGCGACGATCGGCGAGATCGTGCGGGCCGGGAGCGGCGACTCGGCCCCGGCCGGACCTCGACGGGGCGAGGATGGGTCTCCCGCATCGGTAGAAGTTTGGATACAGGAGGAATCATGACGTCATCGGGCGAAGGTGTGGCCGGCGAGGGCGGGGCTGTCCGCGGATCCGAGCCCGGCGAAGTGGTCCCCACCGGGCGGCGGCCGCTGCGACGGGCGCTTGTCAGCGTCTACGACAAGAGCGGGCTCGACGTCCTCGCGGAGGCGTTCCTCGTGGCCGACGTCGAGGTGGTCTCGACCGGTTCGACCGCCGACGTCCTGGCCCGTCACGGGCTGGCGGTCACACCGGTGAGCACCGTGACCGGCTTTCCGGAGGTGCTGGGCGGTCGCGTCAAGACGCTGCACCCCCACGTGCACGCCGGTCTGTTGGCCGATCTGCGTAACGCCGAGCACGCCGCGGCGCTGGCCGAACTCGACATCGCCCCGTTCGACCTGGTCGTCGTCAACCTGTATCCGTTCGCCGCGACGGTCGCCTCCGGTGCGAGCGAGGACGAGGTGATCGAGCAGATCGACATCGGCGGTCCGGCCATGATCCGCGCGGCGGCGAAGAACCATGCGTCGGTCGCCGTCGTCGTCACACCCGGCGACTACACCGAGTTGGCCGCCGCAGTCCGCGGATCCGGATATGATCTTCCCGCTCGCCGTCGGCTCGCCGCGAAGGCGTTCGCCCACACCGCGGCGTACGACATCGCCGTGTCTTCGTGGTTCGCCGGCGCCGTCGCGCCGGACGAGGTGGCGCGGGAGAGCGGATGGCCCGACGTGCTGTCCGCGCAGTGGCACCGTACGGAGGTCCTGCGTTACGGCGAGAATCCCCATCAGCGCGCCGCGCTCTACGTGGAGAGCGACGCCGGGGGTCGGCCCGGCCTCGCCTCGGCCCGTCAGCTGCACGGCAAGCAGATGTCCTACAACAACTACACCGACACCGACGCCGCCCGCCGAGCAGTGTTCGACTTCACCGAGCCCGCCGTGGCCGTGATCAAGCACGCCAACCCCTGCGGCATCGCGGTCGGCGCCACCATCGCCGAGGCCCACCGCAAGGCGCATGCCTGCGACCCGGTCTCCGCCTTCGGCGGGGTGATCGCGACCAACCGTCCGGTCTCGGTCGAGCTCGCCGAACAGATCGCGGAGATCTTCACCGAGGTCGTCGTCGCACCGGCATACGAACCCGCCGCGGTGGAGATCCTCTCCCGTAAGCCGTCGATCCGGCTGCTGGAGTGCCCGCCGCCGCCGCACCAGCGCGGGATCGAACTGCGTCAGATCAGCGGAGGCCTGCTCCTGCAGTCGCGGGACGCCGTCGAGGCGCCGGGCGACGAGCCGTCCGGATGGACGCTGGAGGCGGGATCACCTGCGGACGAGGCCCTACTGGCCGAGTTGCGGTTCGCCTGGCGGGCGGTGCGCTCGGTGAAGTCGAACGCCATCCTCCTCGCGTCCGGCGGTGCCACCGTCGGCGTCGGGATGGGCCAGGTGAACCGGGTGGACGCGGCCCGGCTCGCGGTGACCCGGGCCGGGGACCGGGCGAAGGGGGCCGTCGCCGCGAGCGACGCCTATTTCCCGTTCCCTGACGGCTTCGAGGTGCTCGCCGAGGCGGGGGTGCGGGCCGTGGTCGAACCGGGCGGGTCGGTGCGCGACGAGCTCGTCATCACGGCCGCCCGAGAGGCCAGCGTCACGCTCTACTTCAGCGGTGTCCGCCACTTCGCGCACTGACAGCGGGCCACCAGGCCGGTGGCACCGGCGTATGTTCCGCCAGCCACCGGCCGAAGCCTTTGCCGAGGAGTCGTCGGCGGCCCCGGCACGCATCTCTTCACCAGCGCATGTCTTCACCGGAATCGGCGGCCCCATCGCAGATGCCCGTCCGTACGCCGATACTCCAGTTCGATCGAAGGAGTCGACTCGCCGGTGTCGCCGGTGTCGCCGGCGATCCCGGTGCCGTCGCTCGCCACGACGCCGGGCGCCCCCGGCGCGTCGGTGCGGGTGTCCGGTCGGGCACTGGGCAGGCGTCCGGGACGCTGGTTGACCTCCGGTAGATGATCACTGTCAGGCCGATGATCGGCCTGGGACAGCGACAGTCCGGCCGCGGCCGCGCCGGGCCGGGCTCCCGTCCGCTCGTCCGCTCCGGATGGCCATAGCGGACCGGATGGCCATAGCGGACCGGACGACTGCTGATCGGTGCCCGGTCGTCTGTCCCCGGACGTTCTGTCCCGACCCGCCGGCCGGCTGGCCTCGGTCGATGTTCCGACCGGCTCTGGTGGCTCTGGTGGTTCGTCCGTGGCGCCGCCCAACGGCGCCGTGCGCCGTTCGGTGCCCTCACTTCACGAGGCGGCGTTCGCCTCCGCGGCTGCCGAGCCCCGACGCCCGCTGGCGCTGCCGTTGGACGTCGTCGCCGTCGGGCTGGCCGCCGCCGCGAGCGCACCGCCGGGCTGGTCGCCGTTCGGCACATAGCGATGGGCGACCCAGTCCAGGGCGTCGCGCCAGCTCGCGCCGTAGAGCACTGAGATCCGATCCGCTGTCTGCCTCGCCAGCGCCTGGACGAACACTCGGTCGTCGCTGTCCAGGTGTCGGGCGTCCCCGAAGGTCTCCCAGGCCCGGAACATCAGTTCCTGCAGCTTCTTGCTGTGTGGTGATTCGTCTGTCACGTCACGCTCCATCCCACTTGGGCACTGCGGCCGGAAGTCTGCCCTAAGCCTGCATGATGCCTATAGGGGACGTAATGAAGTAACAAATACGTGATCGAGAGCATCATCGCAGGTCACAGGCCTGTGGAGGGTTCGAAACGCGCAAGTTATTTCATTTCGACTCCATAGGTGGGGGTGTTGCATATTGTGCGCGTGATGTGTTCGGATGGGGTAATCGCATCTTTGACCGCTGGCATGTGATATAGGGCGGTTATCCCCCGCTCCGGCAGGTCGTGGCATCGGGCAGATCGCCGTGGTGGAGGATCCGCCGCCCGACGGGCCGGCCGTTCACCGGGCGCCGTTTCGGGACAGCCCTGCGTCTGGAGACGTAGAGACTCGAGACGCAGAGATACGGGCCGCGTCGAACGATCTCGGCTTGCGGCCGGGAGACGCTGGGGCCGGCGAGTGGGATGTCGACACCCGGCCCGCGCCCCGCCCCGCCGTGCGCCGCCCCGCCGTGCGCCGCCCCGGCGTGGCCCCGCCGTGCTCTCGTGCGTCCGTGGGCGCCGGATGCCGCAGGCGGCCTACCGTGTGTTGGTAAGGACCGATGTCCTGGTTGGATTGGTGTTCGATGCATCCTGCACTCGGGTGGAAGCCGTCGCCGATGATGGCGGGGACGCCACCATGTCCCGTACGGGGCCACTGTCCAGCAGGAGATCCCAACCGCTGCCGGAGGTGAGGGTGCCCGACGCGGTGCGCGGCTCCGGCCCGGCTCGACCCGGGGGTGATCCAGGCCGCCCCGGGCCGGGGGGGCGGTACCGATCCGGCGGACATGAGGCGCCCGATCCCCGGGCGGAGCGGGCAGAGCTGCCGCTGCGCCGCGCTGGGGCGGAAGCGGATCGGCGGCGTCCGTCGTGGCCGGGCACCACCCGCGTCGACGTCTTCCGTCCGATCGAGGATCGTGACGAGCGCCTTCCCGCCGAGTATCGCGGGTTGCGTCGGTTCGACCGTCCCGTTCCGCCGGCACCGGCCCCGCTGGCCGCCCCGGGTCAGCCCGGATCGTCCCCACCGGAGCGGGTCGAGGGCGACGGCATCCCATCGCACGACCCGTGGCGTCCGGTGTCCTCCCCGCTGGTCGGCCCCGAGGAGCACCGGAAGTCGGCGGTCGGTGCGGAGCCTGGGCCACCAGTGGCAGGGACCATCTCCGGATCCCGGAGAACACCGGTCCCAGCTGCCTCCCCGCCACCATTCGTCACGCCCGGCGCACCCGCCGGGGCCGGGACTGCCGGGCCCGGGACTGCCGGGCGTGACGACGGGGGCGGGATCGGCGGCTGGCTACGGCGGGAGGCCACCTTCGCGTTGGTGCTCGCCGGGGTCACCGTCGGGCTGGTGCTGGTCTTCCAGGACAGATGGCGCCGAGGAATGGTGGTCGTCGGCGTGGTCCTGGTGATGGCCGCTCTGGCCCGTTTGGTGCTGCCGGCACGGCGGATCGGCCTGCTGGCGGTGCGGGGGCGGGCCTTCGATGTGGGTATTCTCCTTCTGTTTGGAGTATCTGTGATAATCCTCACATTCGCCGTTCCCTATATCGGCCCGTGACGGGTTAGCGTAGGCCGTGGCGGGTTAGCGCAGGCCGGTCATGGTGCGCCGCATCGCCAGACGGGTCAGGGAACTCGCCGGGATCGTGCCGCGGCCCAGTCCGATCTCGACGAGCGTGTCGTACAGCTCGGTACGAGTGCGGGCGGCCCGCACCGCCGCGTCCATCAGCGTGCGGCGCCGCCCGGCGAGACCGGCCAGCAGGGCCGTGTGCCGCAGATGCCGTCCCAGCTCCGCGTCGAGAGCGCGTCGGTAGACCCGGCCCGCGCTGGCCGGGTGCGCCGCGCGGACGGCGGCATGCCCGGCCAGCGACCCCGACAGCACCGCGTAGTAAATGCCCTCCCCGGTCAGGGGGTTGATCAGGGAGGCCGCGTCCCCGGCGAGCAGCACGGGACCGTTCGGCTGCCGGGGGCGATGGGTCGACAGCGGCAGATGATGGGCCCGCAGCGTGGCCGGATGCGCCGGTGTCTCGGGCAGCATGCGGGCGAGCGTGCGGCGCAGGACGGTCTTGGCGCTCGTTCCGTCCGTCCCGCCGGCCAGCCGGGACCGCAGCATCCCGTAGCCGATGTTCGCACGGCCGTCGCCGATCGGGAACGACCAGGCGTAGGCCGGCCAACCCTCGTCGGTCATGTGGATGAACTGTTCGGGGGGGCCGTCGTCGAAGGCGACGTCGGTGTAGGCCCGCACGGCGATCGCCATCGCCTCGGGGGGGTTACCCGGCAGCCCGAGCCCGCGGCGTACCGCGGAGTTCGCGCCGTCCGCGCCGATGACGACCCGCGCCGTGAGCGTGCCGTTGACCACGACGACCGGCTCCCGTCCCCGACCGTCCAGGCGCGGCCGGTCGGTAAGTTCCAGGGACCGCACGCGCCGCTGGATCAGCTGAGCCCCACGTGCCTGGGCCGCGGCCACGAGACGGGCGTCGAAGACCTCCCTGGGTACCACGTAGTTGGCTCGGGCCGAGGGAGTGGCCACCTCGGCGCCCCCTGGGGTGCGCAGGCGCATGCGGTCCACCGGCCGGTACCCGGCGACCGCATCGGTCACGCCGAGATCACGCAGGACGTCCAGGCCGTGCGGGGCGATGCCGTCACCGCAGGTCTTGTCCCGGGGGAACTCAGCGGCGTCGACGATGACGACGTGTGCGTCCGGGCGTTCTCGCAGGGCGCCCAGAGCCGCCGCGCTGCCGGCCGGGCCGCCCCCGACGACAAGGACGTCGATCGTGCGGGAAAGTAGATCGACCGCCTCGTCCACGCGCACGATCGGGGTGGCGACGGTGATCGTGTCAGCGTCCTTGACTGGTCCTGCCGTTACGTATTGTGGTCCTGCGGTTTCCGTGATGTCACGTCTCCCCGCCCGCTCCCGCGGACCTGAGCCGTCCCTCGGATCCACGCCGTCCCTCGGGGTCACGCCGGATCCTCGGGCCTCCGTGGTGGCGTTCTCTCCGGGGTGCTCGTCACGCGGGGCGGGCGGGCCGGACGAGGATGTGAGGGTCTGCACGCCAGCCAGTCTCGCAGCCGGCTGCCCCCCGGTGGACGCATGCCCCGCCTCGCCCGGCCCGCGGGGTGGACCGGGTGCCCGGGTCGTCGGGACCGGCGGGAAAACCTCGTACAGCGCGGAACGTGGTAAACATTCACCTGCTTTAGCGATCTTGCTGTGGGTGACGGTT
>NZ_CDWRCL010000014.1:0-36179 GCF_977927575.1 Frankia sp. CcCS3 | reverse complement strand
ACTAACTGGCGCCGGATCCGAAGAGCTTCTTGTACATGGCGGACGCCTTCGGGTTCTGACCGCCGTTCGTGATGGTCGAGCAGACGTTTCCGGGAGTGGGGTCGCTGAAGTAGGCCTCGTAGCCCATCACGTCGCTGGCCGCCTTGAAGGTGTCGAACATCTTCTGGATGTAGAAGGGATTGTCGCCACCGCCGTCACCGCTGCAGGAGGCCACCCCCCATTCCCCGACGCCGACCTTCTTCCCGTGCTCCCGGGCGAACCTGATCACGTAGCACAGGCCGTTGACGTCCTCGCACTGCTTGTTCCACGTCGCCTCGTCCTTCGACGGGGGGAAGTGATCGTAGGGGTCGATGCCGACATAGTCCACGTACTCGTCGCCGGGGTAGGCGCCCCAGGGGCTGTTGCCTCTGGGCACTGGGGAGGCGTGCGCGTTGAAAGTCCAGTCGATCTTGACTTCGGGGTCGGTGGACCGGATGGCGGTCGCGATCTTCCGGAAACACTCCCGGAACGCCGTCGGGTCGGCGTCCGTGTGCCAGTACATGAATGTTCCGTTAAACTCCCAGCCGATCCGGATGATGGAGTCCGCCCGGCCGTGCGCCACGAGGAAACTGCCGAGCTTCTTCCATTCGGAGTCGTACTCGCCTCGGGCGCAGGCGGCGTTGTTGCCCTGGCCCTTGGGGAATGTCGGCTGGCTGATCAGCAGCTTGCCCTGGAAACCCTTGAAGAGATCCACCGGCCAGGACGGCTCCACCAGCCCGCCCCAACCCTGGTTGCGGCTCGTGTAGACGTGGACGATGTCGTTCGGCCGGCCGCGCCAGTCACCGAACTCGACGAGCTGCGCGAGCTGATGCGACTGGAACCCCGACAGCCACGGCAGGCCCGACCTCGTCCTACCGGCGCCGGTGCCCGTCGATCCCGTACCGGGGGTCGGGCTCGCCCCGGACGGGGTGGCGGTCGGCGTCGCGGTTCTCCTGGCGGGGGCGGTCGAGCCGGCGCTCGCGGACGGCGCGGGGGACGGCGACGCGGACGCCGAACCGGCGGCGGACGTGGCGGCCTGGAACGCCCGGGCGGCCGCCTCCGGTCCGGTCACATCAAGGGCGTCGGTCGCCGTGGCCGTGCCCTGGGTGGCCTTGACGTTGACGGTTCCCGCGAAGTCCGCCGGCACCCGGAAGCCGAGGATGAAACGGCCGTCGGCGTCCGCCCGGGTGAGCGCGCTGCCGCCCAGCTTGGCCGTCTCCGCCACGACGGTGACATCATCACCTGCGGTAAAACTGCGGCCACCGACGAGCACGATGTCCTGGTCGAAGAGGACGAGGGTGATCCGGCTGCGCGCCTGCGGGCTCAGCGTGGTGAGCGGAACGCCCTGCGTGCGGCCACTGCCCGCGTCGCCCCCCGCCCGGCTGGATCCGCTCGTCGCGGATGGCGACACGGCCGGAGTCGGCGACGGTGAGTTTCCCGCGGCGCGGGCCAGCGGGGTGACCGCCTGGAGGAGACCCACCACGAACACGGCTATCAGGCCGATCCGGGCTCCGGTCCGGACCCGACGCTGGGTGTGGATCCGGCCGCTGCGGGGTCGTCGATGGGCTGAGGGAATCGGCCGGCCGACCGGAGGGGCGGGTCGGCCGCGGATGATCGAGGCCATGCTCGCGCGCTGCCTTTCGGTGTTGGCGTGACATGCTCCCGTCGGATCACCCGGCACGCGACGGCGGAGCATGGCCGGACCACGACCCACGATGGGCGTCCCCTCCGAGCGGACCGCTCGCACGGCAACCGCTCATCGCTCCACCGGACTCGACCCATGCCTCACCAGGCGAGTCGACCGGGCACCGTCAGGTGCCCGTCCGTGAACCCGACCGTCCCCGACCTCGCAGCCGGAACGATTCGACAGGTGCTCCACCCAGGTAACCGATACACACCTGGGCGGTACTGGGACTAGGAGTGATGAGGCCAATCGTAAACAGCGCACCCCAGCCAAGGAACAGCACCCTCATGAATACTTTCCGTAGTAGCGCATATGTTGTAGATTTGGTACTACAAATCCCGAGGTAACCGCCATAAATCAACGGAAAGACAAGAAGAAATGAGCCGGAGCGGACCACAGAGAGCACACTCACCCGGGATCGCTCCGGATCATCGAATGACCAGTGCGTCGTCCGGTGGTTGGGTGATGGTCCATCCAGTCGGGTGCACCAGCGCCGGCAACAGCCGGACTCCCCAGGGCAGCTGGGCGCCGTCCAGGGTGACGTCGATGGTCCGGGTGCCGGCCTGGTCCACAGCGGCGAGCCGAGACAGCTCGTGGGCCTCCGCGGCCACCCGCGGCGGTACGGTTCCCGGCCGCGCGAACAGGATCAGATCTCCGGCCGGACCGGTGGTGTGCACCTGTACCCGTAGGGTGCGCCGCCGCCAGCCGGACCTGCTCACGGTGTAGGTGACGGTCGGCTGGGCGACCGGAGCCGGCGGCGGTGACGCGGGGCCGGTGGGCGGGCCCACCGGCGGGTTCGTCTGCGCCTCCGGCGCGTGCTCCGGGACCGGACGGACCGGCACCGGATGGAGGGGGCCGGTGGTCATGGACGGGCCGCGGGCGGGCGGCCACCTCCAGCGTCACCTCAGCCCCGGGGGTCCGGGCCGGGCGTCCCTGCGCGTCCTGGTATTCGACGAAGACGCGGTAGCGATAGGTCACGCCGACGACGACATCGGTGTCGTGGAAGAGGCCGCCGGTGCCCCGCGCCCGCCGGGGCGGCTGGCTGACCGCGGCGGGCGGTGCCACCGTCCGCTCCACTGTCACGGCGGCCAGCGCCCCGCCGAGGCTCCAGTCCAGGCGGATCCCGGCGGCGGTGCGCTCGGCTCGCAGGTCGGTGATGTCCCGGGTGAAGACGAGCGGGGCGGCCTCCACCGGCACGGAACGGCGCTCACCGCAGAGGGCGGTCACCTCGTATCGCACCGGCGTCCAGGCGGGGGCGCCGGCATCGCACAGCTCCGTCGAGCGGGTGGTACCGAGGCTGCTCCGCCCCGGGGCCACCCCCTGGCCGTCGCTAACTTCCACGGGCACGATGCGTTCCACCCGGTAGGAGACCGCTCCCCCGACCGAGGGCGAAGCACGCCACCACAGCTGCACCGAACCGTCGGGGCCAGGCACCGCGGTCAGGTCGGACGGCGGGGAGAGCGGCAGGGCCGCCATCGCCGCGAGCGCCTCCCGGTTGTCCGCCGCCGTCGCGAGGACCGCGGCGAGGGCGGCCTCCTGGTCCTCGGGTGGTAGCGCGCGCGCCGCCTCGACCCGCCGGCGGATCACCGCCTGGGCGGCAATGAGCTCGGCCAGTACCTCGGCCGGTTTCCGGCCGTCGGGGCCGGGGACGTCGGCGGCCTGTGCCGCGAGCCAGCGGGCGTCGGCGAGCGCCGCATCCGCCCGGCACGCCGCGCGGGCCTCGGCGAGGGCTCGCCAACCGGCGTCCGCGGCGCCCAGCGCGGCGGAGACCCGGGCTCCCAGTTCCTCCGCCGTCCCGGCGACCGGCCCACCGACGGCGGCCAGCACCGGATGGGCGGTCGTGAGGATCTCGCCGGCCTGGCGGGGATGACCGCCCTCCAGGGCGCGGCGCACCGCGACGAGCGCCTCGGCCGCCTCCCTGGCCTGGCGCAGGCTGTGCCCGCAGTGCCGGCAGACGACCGCCGCCGCCTCGGTCATCGATCCGCAGGACGGGCAGGTGGTGTAGAGGTCGGTGTCGCAGTACCGGCAGTGCCGCACGGACCCGGCCGCCTCCGGCCGGCCGCATCCCGGGCATACCACATAGTCGACGACCCCGCCGACGTTCACCGCGGCGCCGAGCTCCCGGGCCGCCTCCAGGACGACGGACTTCGCCTGAGCCGCGGTCAGTCCGCGCCCGGTCGCGAGCGCCGCCCGGACGAGACCCTCGAAGGCGACCGCGGTGAGCTCGCCGTCGAGCACGACGTGTTCCTTGACCGCGGGCCGCAGCTCGTCCACGGCGTCCGCCATCAGCCCAACGGTGTACGCGGCGGGGTCACCCTCGATCAACCGGGCGGAGACGAGGGCGAGCAGGTCCGCGGTGACCGTCTTCTCCCGGTCATGGGGACGGTGGTGGTTGCCCGCCACCATCACGGCGTACGCGGCCCGCAGCCGCTCCGGTGAGGCGTCCGGGGCCAGCCCCAGGAAGGCCCACAGCGACGCCGTCGAGACCCGGTCCCCGCCGCGCAGGGCGCGCAGCTCGCCGAGCCGTTCAGAGATCTGCCGGCGGACCTCGGCCGGCAGCGGTTCGACGCCCCCGCCGACGGCGTCGATGATGATCTGCTCCCGGCTCAGACGAGCATCGAACTCCTCGACCGTCACCCCGGCGGCGACGGCGAGGCGGCGCAGGCCGTCCACCCGGGATGCCGGGATGCCGCCGAATCGCTCCCGGACGGTGGCGAGATAGCCGTCGACCTTGGCGAGACGCTCGGCGTCACCGCTACGCCGGGCCACCAGCACCCGGGCGCGGACCCGTTCCCGGGAGTCCGCGTCCCGCAGCGGCTCCTCCCATTCCGCCCGCCGACGGACAAGCTCGGCGGCAAGGGTCGCGTACTTCGCCGAGTTGCGTTCCCGCTGCAGGAAGGCGAGCACCCGCACCAGGTGCGCCCCGACGTCGGAGTCGGTGTACGCCACCGTCGGATCGAGACCCGCGAGGAGGAACGGGTCGGTGGTGTCCAGGGAGGCACAGGCCCGCAGCGGCGCCAGCACCCGCTGGCGATAGCCGCTGCCGTCGAACGCCGCGCTCACCGATCCACCTTCGTCCCACGTGCCCACCGCGCCCGCCATGCCCGCCGGGAATCGGCCGGCGGCCCGTCGTCAGGCGCCGATCGTGAAGCGGCCGTCGACCACTCCACACCTGAGAGTACGAAGCCGCGCCTCGGCGCGGGCAGCGGACGCCAGGTTGGCACCGCCCGCACGCACTGCGCGCACCCACGTCCCCGCGAGGCCTGGAAGGCGCTCCACCGGACGCGGTGCCTGGTCAGGCTGAACCCTATCCACTCCGGCGTCGGCCGCCGCGGGCCGGAACACTCGTGCGGGAACACTCGTGGGGAAGGCCGAACGGCCCCCTCGGGCACCGGCGCCGATCAGCCGGGGCCCGATCCGCCGGGGGGTCTCAGTCCCGCTGCTTGAGCAGGCTGACCTTCGCCGACTCGACGGCCCGCATCTCCTCCGAGCCGACCCCGGCGCGCACCTCGAGCACCAGGGGGGTGGCCGCGCCCTCGTGCGAGGCGGTGACCTGGATCGTCTGGTCCCCGCCCATCGTGAAGGTCACCTCAACGGGGGTGCCCAACGGGTGGCCAGGCGGAATCCCGCTGATGGAGCCGGCGACGATCACCTTGTTGTCGTCGATCGCCGTGGACTCGGCGGTGGTGCCCTGCTCGAAGACCCGGATGTCCACCTCGGCCTGATCGTCGACGACGGTGTAGAAGGTCCGGGTGACGGCGATAGGCAGCGGGTCGTTCTGGTGGGCGAGGAAGGCCGCGACCGGTGTGCCCCGATCCTCGGCGAAGATCCCGAAGCCACGCGACGTGACATTCGTCACCTTCGTGCGGACGAGATCAACCACGGAGGTGGTCGCGAGTCCCGCCTCCTCGGCGCTGGCGGCGGCCGCCTTCTCCACGTCCACGGCGTCAGCTGCGGCGAGTTCCTGGTCGGGACGTAGATGCCCGCTGGCGACCAGGTTCGCGTGGACCTCCCGCTCCAGCGCCTTCTTCTGCCCGTACACCGCGGCGCCCTTGGCGACGGCAAGATCGGGATCGGCAAGCCGGGAGGTGAGCCCGAAGGACTCCTGCAGCCGGCGGGCCACCGCCGGTGTCTTGCTCATGCCCCCCACCAGCAGGCACAAGTCGATCTTCTCGACGCCTTTCTCTCGGGCCGGCGCCAGCACCGAGCCGGTCAGGTCGAGAGTGCGCCGCAGCAGCGGGCCGGTGATCTCCTCGAAGACGGTCCGGGTCACCGGCACGCTTGTGCGTCTGCCGTTGTGCACGACCAGCACGTCGACGCTGTCCCGGCCGGACAACGCCAGCTTCGCGTCCTCGGCCGCGGCCAGCAGCTCCTGCTCGTCATAGACGTCGTCGAGCGGGTCGCCCGCGTCGGGCTGCGCCTCGGTGAACTTCTGCGCCAGGTAGCGGACGAGTTCATTGTCCCAGTCCGCACCGCCCAGCTCGTGGTCGCCATCCGTGGCGACCACGGTGATCGCGCCCTCGCTCAGCCTGATAACCGTGGTGTCGAACGTGCCACCGCCGAGGTCGTAGACCAGCACGGTCGACTCCTCGGCCCCGTCCTGGCCGAATCCGTAGGCGAAGGCGGCGGCGGTCGGCTCGTTGATGATGTCGACCACGTTGAGGTCGGCGAGCTCGCCGGCCAGCTTCGTCGCCTTGCGCTCCTCGTCACCGAAGTACGCGGGCACGGTGATCACTACATCGGTGACCGGGACACTGGTCGCGCGTTCGGCGTCCGCGGCGAGCGCCTTGAGCACCAGGCTCGACACCGCGGAGGCGCTGTACTCCGCGTCATGCGCCACGAACCGCCAGTCCGACGCGCCCATGTGCCGCTTGACCAGCCGGGCGACGTCGTCGGGACGGATGCGAGCCTGGCGTTTGGCCTGGGTTCCCACCACGAAAGAGGTTGGGCCCTCCGCCCCAGTGTCGAACAGGACGACCGAAGGCGTCGTCGGCTGGGACTCGATGTTGCGGATCACTTCCGGTCGGCCGTACTCGTCGACCTGGGCGATGCAGGAGTAGGTCGTGCCCAGGTCGATCCCGAACACCTTGGTGCCTGCCACCGTCTAATTCTTCCCTTCACAAGCCTCGTAGCGTTCGCCGCGGTGCCCGCCCTCCGCGGCTCAGCGCGATCGGTAGACCTCGGTCTCCGCCGGTCGGACGACCGTGGTCTCGCCGCGGACGAAGCCCGGACGAACAGTACGAGCGATAGTCCCGTCCCGTCCCGGGTCGTCCGTCAGCACCCGACGCACCCCCAGGTGCCGCGCCGGGTCGAAGGTCCCGCCCGGCACCGCTGTATACGGGCGGACGTCCACAGCGACATCGAGCACCTGGAGCAGCTGCTTACGCAGGATGCCGGCGACACTCTGCGGATCGTCGGCCCCCAGGCTATCCATTTGATCATGAAGTCGAATCAACCCCCGCAGAAGGGGAGCCATGGCTTCGGTAAGTTCACCACTACGTAGCCGGGCATTCTCAGCGTGCAATCGGTCCACGAGTTGGGTACCGTGCCGCCGTAGCCGGGCCAATTCGTCGACGCGGCTCGCGAGGCGTTCCAGCGCCACCGCCTGGACAGCACCGATCGAACCCACCAGATCCGTCCCGCCGCCGTCAGGGCCCGGGCTGCCCGCGGGGCAGGCCTGATCCGCCGGGCCGCCCTGAGGAACCTGATCATCCTGAGCCGCGGTGCCGCCGTGGCCGGCCGGGCCACGCTCCCCATCCCGTTGATCCGGGCCTGTCGGGGACCGTGTCGGCGTCGCCGGTCCGGCGTGCTCGGATGCCACGGCCGGCTCCGGCCCGCCGGGCCCGGCCTCGTCGGGGCCAGCCGCCCCGAGGTCCCCGCCCTCGGAACCGCCGTCCCGGAGATCACCGTTCTCGAGGTACTCCTGCCGGGAACCGTCGGGGGCGTAGGAACCGTCGCCAGGGTAGTCGCTGCCGTCCGCGCAAGGTCCGGCGCCGGGAAACGGGTCGGTTGCGCCGGGAAACTCATCCCGCGCCCCATACCCCGATCCGGCATGGTCCCCGTAGCCACTCGACCCGCCGTGGCTCGGCGGCGAGGGGGACCATGCCGAGGCGTTCCGTGCCGGGAACCGGTCCTCCCCCGGCGGATAGGCGTCCACCGGAACCTGCCGTCTCCGGCCCTGCTCCCAGCCGGCCGCTCGCGAAGGATCGGCGTATGCCGGGTCGGCCTGGCCCGGCTCGGCGCCAGGCACCGGCCCGCCGCGATCATCGGCGGAGTATCGCCCGGGTCGCTCCCGGCCTTGCCCGGAAGCCGGGTCACGATCAGGATGAGATCGGTGCCCGGGGTGGGCCCGCTGGTCGGAGCTCGCGCGGTCGGCGCGCGTCCGCTCGGGTGAGGGCTCGCGACGTGGCTGGAACATCGAGTATCGATCCTCCTCGCCGACGGGCGGCGGGACCGGATGGCTCATCGCGGGCTACCGGCGTCATTTGCGGCCAGCGGTCCAGTTCAGGCCCCAGCCGTAGGCCTCGTCAAGCTCGCGGTGACCGCTGACGTAGCGGACCTCCCGGCTGACCTTGAAGTCGTTGCCGGTATTGGTCAGCAGGGCAACGGCGCACATCCGGACGCCGCCGGCCCGCTCGTCCAGCCGGACCTCGATCGGGGCACCCTGCGCCGGAGTCAGGGTGACCACCGCGTCGGCCTGGTCGAACGAGGCCACCCCCTCGTAGATGAAGGCAAACACGAGGATGCGGCGGATCTGGGAGATGGCGGCGAGGTTCACGTACAGGTTCTCGCCACCGACCGCGGCGCCCGTGCGGTCGTCCGCGTCGAGGTTGATGAAGGGGGGGTCCGTGAAGGAGCCGAACGCATCGCCCAAGGCCTGGACCACACCCGCACGGCCGTCGGAGAGTTCGAACAACGCGGCGAGGTCGAGATCAATGCCGCCGCCCGCGGCGCCCAGCACCCGCTTGAGGAAGCCGCCCTTCTGCTGGCCGCCGCCCGGCTGCTGGTTCCAGTTGAGGTTCACGTGCAGCCGCCCGCCACCGCCCTGCTTGCTCAGCGAGACGGTCGGCGCGGATTTCGTCAGTGTCACCTTGCTCAGTGAGACCGAGCCGGAACCGGCCGCCGGGGTGGCGGGACGTTTGCTGTAGTCGATGCCCATGGTCCGCTCCCTCGCGGTAGCTGGGCGTCATCCATGATCAGATAATCATCGCCTGGCAGGATCGGACGCCGGTACCCGACGATGTCACATCCGCGGCGGTGCTCTCCAGACCGGCCGCCCGGGCCCGGTTGCGCCGGGCAGCTGTCACCGCCCGGCGCACGGCGCTACAGCGGGGCGCCGACGACCTCCCGTGGCTGCCCCGGGCCGCCCTCGCCCTCGCCCGGGACGGACCCGGCACCCGCCGAACCGCGCTCGGCGGACCGGTGGCGGATGGAGGACAGCAGCGACAGACCGATGAAAGCCACCCCGATGATACCGGTGACGATCTCCGGAACCTCGGTCTCGATCGAGATGCCCAGGATGACGGCCAGCGCCCCGATCGCATAGTGGGCACCGTGCTCGAGGTAGATGTATTCGCCGAGGGTGCCCCGCTGGACCAGGTAGACGGTCAGGGACCGGATGTACATCGCGCCAATCCCGAGGCCGGCCGCGATGATGAAGATGTTCTGGGAGATCGCGAAGGCACCGACGACCCCATCGAATGAGAACGACGCGTCGATGACCTCGAGGTAGAGGAAGAGGAACGCGGCGGCCTTGCCGGTGGCGAGCACCAACTTCGGCGGGCCGGCGGTGCCGTTCAACCGGGCCGGGGCCAAGCCGGCCGACTCGGCGGCGGAGCCGGAGTCGTCGTCATCGGCGCCCACACCGCGGGCCTCGAAGAACTCGCCGAGTCCCCGCACGCCCAGATAGGTCGCGAGCCCC
Source organism: Frankia sp. CcCS3 (assembly GCF_977927575.1). NCBI lineage: Bacteria > Bacillati > Actinomycetota > Actinomycetes > Frankiales > Frankiaceae > Frankia > Frankia sp. CcCS3. Next base: position 26,556 of record NZ_CDWRCL010000014.1, on the reverse strand, counting down.
GCCAGCCCGGAGAGCAGCACCTGCTGCTGGTGGCCGCCGGCGAAGGCCTGGCCGACCACCAGCAGGGCGATGAGCCCGAGCACGATCGGAACCACATCGAGCTGGCCCGCCCTGCGCAGCGGCTCCTCCAGCTTCTTGATCCACTGGATCTCCCGTTCGGGGTCGAACAAGAAGTCCAGGAACAGCATGAATAGGAAGATCCCGCCGAACGCGGCGATGGCCGGATGCGCGTCATCCAGTTTCTCCGCGTACCGGGCACTGTCGTTCAGCGCCAGGTCGAAGACCTCGACCGGACCGAGATGCGCGGTCAACGCCACGATGGCGATCGGGAAGACCAGACGCATGCCGAACACCGCGATCAGGATGCCGAACGTCAGGAAGATCTTCTGCCAGAACTGGCTCATCCGGCCAAGGATCGTCGCGTTGATGACGGCGTTGTCGAAGGACAAACTGATCTCGAGCACCGCGAGGATCGCGACAAGCGCCGCGGCCCGGGGGCCACCGATCACCCCCGCCGCGGCCACCCCGATAACAGTGATCCCCAAGGACCATCCGAAGACTCGCAAGGCGTGCACGCCTACCAACACCCTCCCGGACCGGTCGCCAGATCCCGGCCGCGCCGCGCGGGCGGATCCGCGGTCCGTCGGATCCCGCATCGCTCAAGCATCACCGGAGACCGCATCGTCCGCGGCCTACTGGCCCGGTGCGGCGGTCGTCGGCATCGTAACTGCTCGTCTGGTGGGCGCGACCTGACAAAAGTGCTACACCCGATGTGTATCGCTTTATCTGTACATGTCACCCACACACGGCCGGATCCCTAGTATCCGGTCATTACCGGACCGGCCGTCCGGACCCACCGGCCCGGTCAGACCCGCCGGCAGGTCGGGCCCGGTCGCCTGACCGAGCCCGACCGCGCACCCGGGGTTCAGACGTTGACGCCGAAGTCGCGCGCGATCCCGGTCAGACCCGAGGCGTAGCCCTGTCCGACGGCTCGGAACTTCCAGTCCGCGCCGTGCCGGTAAACCTCGCCGAACACCATAGCCGTCTCGGTGGAGGCGTCCTCGGTGAGGTCGTAGCGGGCGATCTCGCTGCCGCCGGCGCCGTTGACGATCCGGATGAAGGCGTTGCGGACCTGGCCGAAGCTCTGCTGCCGCGAGTCCGCGTCATAGATCGAGACCGGGAAGACAATCTTGTCAATCTCCGATGGCAGGGTCGTGAGGTTCACCATGATGGCCTCGTCGTCGCCCTCACCCTCGCCGGTCAGGTTGTCGCCCTGGTGCTCGATCGCGCCGTCGGGGCTCTTGAGGTTGTTGAAGAAGACGAAGTGCCCGTCCGACGCGACCTTGCCGTCGGCCCGGCACGCGATGGCGCTCGCGTCCAGGTCGAAGTCCGCGCCGGTTGTGCTCCGAACGTCCCAGCCGAGTCCGACCAGGATGTTGGTGAGTCCGGGCGCCTCCTTGGTCAGCGACACGTTGCCGCCCTTGCTGAGGCTGACTCCCACTGCTCTCCTCCTGCTGTGCGTTGTTCGAAAGGGCCGCTGTTCAGATGTTGCCGCTGTTCAGATGTCTCGGAGGCCGCTCAGGCGGCCCCCCGCGGAAGCCGTCGACCCGGGGCAAGGTGCGCCCCGGGTGTCCCCGGCATCCGGGCGCCGGCAGCCTACTGCGCGGCGTGAACGCCACAGTGACTCTCCGCCCGCGAAGGCCACGTGGCCGGAGTACTGTGCCCTGCGGGACGAACGAGTGGGCCGCGAGGTTCCCGCGGCCGGCGCCACATCGCCCCGGCGCCGTCCCGTTGCCGCGCCGGCTCCGCCCGGATCGTCCCGGTGCCGCTCGCCCTCCACGATCGAACCACCCCTTTACGCGCCGGTAACCGCAGCGGAACACCACCCAAGCTACCCCGACCCCACCACACAACATCACCACAATGATTCCGGAATGCGCCGGGCGTCCGCCGCCGGGGCCCGGTGACGCTCCGGCCTCGACCCCGCACCCGGAACACCACAACGGAGGAGGTTCGGACGTTCGACAGGGCCACAACTGGGGAACATCGCCTTCAGCGCGGGCCATCCGGGCGGGACGGACCGACCCACCCCAACGACAACAATCGCCCATGCGATGGTCGCGGGCAGTTCACACAGAGGTGTCGCCAATCGCCACGTGCAGGGCGGACCATTGAGGTGTGGTTCGTCTGGATAAGGTCGTCATGATGATCGGACGTTCAGTAGGCCGGGTTGTCATCTCCGATGTGACACCGACCGTCTCGTGTGGCCAGTGGCCGGCGCGGGCGGTCGCGGGCGAAATTCTCACCGTCGGTGCAACGGTGTTCCGCGAGGGTCATGACCTCATCGGCGCGAACGTTGTGCTGTCAGGTCCCGACGGGCAGGGAACTCCGTTCACCCGGATGCGGTCCGTTGGCCCCGGGACCGACCGTTACGAGGCGGAGATCACCGCCGGGACCGAAGGCCTGTGGGGATATCGGGTCGAGGCGTGGGCTGATCCGCTCGCCACCTGGCGGCACGGTATCGCCCTCAAGGTCGGCGCGGGCCAGAACACGGACGAACTCGCGGTGGACTTCGAGGACGGTGCGCGCCTGCTGCTGCGGGCCCTGCCCGGGCTCCCCGAACCGCGCCGGGCGGAGATCGCCCTCGCCGTGGCCGCGCTGCGCGACGACAATCGCACCGACCCCCGCGACCGGATCGCCGCGGCCCTCGATCCTCGGCTGGTGAGCCTGCTGGACGCCTGCCCGCTGCGCGAGCTGGTGACCCGCTCGCCGCTGTACCGGGTGTGGGTGGATCGTCGGCGCGCCCTCTACGGCAGCTGGTACGAGATGTTCCCGCGCTCGGAGGGCGCGAGCCTCGACCCGCCCCGGTCCGGGACCTTCCTCACCGCGGCCGAACGCCTGCCCGCGGTCGCGGCGATGGGCTTCGACGTGGTGTACCTGCCGCCGATCCATCCGATCGGCGAGGTCAACCGCAAGGGTCCCAACAACACCCTCACTCCCGGTCCGACAGACCCCGGCTCGCCGTGGGCCATCGGCAGCGAACACGGCGGCCACGACGCCGTGCATCCCGGCCTCGGCACGATCGACGACTTCGACCTGTTCGTCGCCCGGGCACGCTCGCTGGGCATGGAGATCGCGCTCGACCTCGCCCTGCAGTGCGCGCCGGACCATCCATGGGCGAAGCATCACCCGGAGTGGTTCGTCGTGCGCAGCGACGGCTCCATCGCCTACGCGGAGAATCCGCCGAAGAAGTACCAAGACATCTATCCGCTGAACTTCGACGCCGACCCGACCGGGCTCTACCAGGAGATACTACGCGTTGTCCGGTACTGGACTGCACACGGAGTACGAATCTTCCGTGTCGACAATCCGCACACAAAGCCCGTCGAGTTCTGGGAATGGCTCATCGCCCAGGTGAAGTCGACCGAACCGGATGTGCTCTTCCTCGCGGAGGCGTTCACCCGGCCGGCGATGATGCACACGCTCGCCAAGGTCGGTTTCACCCAATCATATACCTATTTCACCTGGCGCAACACGAAGTGGGAGCTCGAGAAGTACGCGCGCGAACTGGTGTCGGCCGCGCACTACATGCGGCCGAACTTCTTCGTCAACACCCCGGACATCCTGCCGGAGTACCTGCAGCACGGCGGCCCGGCGGCGTTCCAGATCCGGGCGGTGCTCGCGGCGACGCTGTCGCCGACCTGGGGCGTCTACGCCGGGTACGAGTTGCGCGAGAACACCCCGGTCCGACCGGGCAGCGAGGAGTACCTGGACTCCGAGAAGTACCAGTACCGGCCGCGCGACTGGGCCGCGGCGGAGCGTGCGGGCCAGTCGCTCGCGCCGTACCTGACCAGACTCAACCAGATCCGCCGCGCCCACCCCGCCCTGCAGTGGCTGCGCAACCTCCACTTCCACCATGCCGACGGGGACGAGATCATGGTCTTCTCCAAGCGGGTGGACTCCCTGCGAGCAGACGACACGGGTCCCGGGGACACGGCCGCTGCCGACACCGTGCTCGTCGTCGTCAACCTCGACCCGCACGCTCCCCGGGAGACCACCGTGCGGCTCGACATGCCGGCCCTCGGCCTCGGCTGGGAAGACTCCTTCGAGGTCACCGATGAGATCACTGGTGCCGCCTACGCGTGGGGCAAGCAGAACTACGTGCGGCTGGACCCGGCGGTCGAGCCCGCGCACGTCTTCGCTGTGCGGGCCCGGCCGTGATGGATTCTGAGCCTCTCAGCGAACCGATCGGCGAGCACACCCCCGGCCCGGCCCCCGCCATGCCGAGCGGGGAGACCTTACGCGACCCGCGCTGGTTCAAGCGGGCCGTGTTCTACGAGGTGCTCATCCGCGGCTTCGCGGACTCCAACGGCGACGGCACCGGGGACATTCGCGGCCTGATCTCCAGACTCGACTACCTGGAGTGGCTCGGCATCGACTGTCTGTGGCTGCTGCCAATCTACTCCTCGCCGTTGCGTGATGGCGGCTACGACATCAGTGACTACTTTCAGATCCTGCCGGAATTCGGCGACCTCGGCGACTTCGTCAGCCTGGTCGACGAGGCCCACCGCCGGGGCATCCGGATCATCGCGGATCTGGTGATGAACCACACCTCGGACGCCCATCCCTGGTTCCAGGCGTCCCGCTCCGACCCCGACGGGCCGTTCGGGGACTTCTACGTCTGGTCCGACAGCGACGAGCTGTACCCGGACGCCCGGATCATCTTCGTGGACACCGAGAAGTCGAACTGGTCGTGGGATCCGGTCCGCGGTCAGTACTACTGGCACCGTTTCTTCTCCCACCAGCCCGACCTGAACTATGACAACCCCGAGGTCCAGGAGGCGATGCTGGAGGTCCTGCGCTTCTGGCTCGATCTCGGCATCGACGGGTTCCGGCTCGACGCGGTCCCCTACCTCTATGTCCGGGAGAACACCAACGGCGAGAACCTGCCGGAGACCCACGAGTACCTCAAACGGGTCCGCAAGGAGGTCGACGCCAAGTACGCCGACCGTGTGCTGCTCGCCGAGGCGAACCAGTGGCCCTCCGACGTCGTCGAGTACTTCGGCAACGACGACGAGTGTCACATGGCGTTCCACTTCCCGTTGATGCCGCGCATCTTCATGGCGGTCCGGCGGGAGTCCCGCTACCCGATCTCGGAGATTCTCGCTCAGACGCCCCAGATCCCGCCGAACTGCCAGTGGGGCATCTTCCTGCGCAACCACGACGAGCTGACGCTCGAAATGGTGACCGACGAGGAACGGGACTACATGTGGGCCGAATACGCGAAAGATCCACATATGAAGGCCAACATCGGCATTCGTCGCCGGCTGGCGCCGCTGCTGGACAACAGCCGTGACCAGATGGAGCTGTTCACCGCGCTCCTGCTCTCGCTGCCCGGCTCGCCAGTGCTGTACTACGGCGACGAGATCGGGATGGGTGACAACATCTACCTGGGCGACCGGGACAGCGTCCGGACTCCGATGCAGTGGTCACCGGACCGTAACGCCGGTTTCTCCACCGCGGACCCGGCCCGGCTGTACCTTCCCCTGATCATGGATCCGGTCTACGGTTATCAGGCCCTGAACGTCGAGGCCGGACAGCGCATGCCGACCTCGTTCCTGGCCTGGACCAAGCGGATGATCGAGGTACGCAAGCGTCATCCGGTCTTTGGGCTCGGCGACTACACCGAGCTTGGCGCGTCCAATCCCTCGATCTTCGCCTTCGTCCGCGAGTTCGGCGACGACCGGGTCCTGTGCGTCGCGAATCTGTCCCGCTTCGCCCAGCCGGTGGAGCTCGATCTGCGTCGTTTCGAGGGATTGGTTCCGGTGGAACTGCTCGGCCGGGTGCACTTCCCGCCGATCGGCGAGCTTCCCTACCTGCTGACGCTGCCAGGTCACGGACATTACTGGTTCGCGGTGACCAGACCGGGGGAATTCACCCCCTAGCCGCGTTGGGCGGACCGGGGCAACGGAGGCCGTCGGGGACCGTCGGTCAAGGAACAGTCAAGGAGCACCGGAACCGCCTGGACGACGCGCGGCCGGCCCGGGTCGGGCGAAAGGCTGCTATCGAGGCAGTCGACGTTAGGTTAGCTGGCATAATGATCGTTGAGGACGGGCACCGGGAGGTCGATGATGGGTGACCACCACGCGGAACTGACCGGCCTGTTGCGCGAGTGGCTCCCCCGGCAGCGATGGTTCGCCGGGAAGGGCAGATGCGGGGGTGGCCTGCGGATCCGCCACGACGTCATGGTCTTCGAACCGCTACGGCTGCTCGTCGTCGACGTCGACTACGACCACGGCCCGTCGGACCACTACCAGGTTCCGGTGGTCATCCGCTCGGACGCGCCCTTCGGCCACGAGGGCTTTCTGATCGGCGAGAGTGCCGGCGGCCTGGTCTACGACGGCCTGCACGACCCCGATGGCAGCTCGGCCCTGCTGAGCTTCCTCCGCCGGTCGACACACCGCGACGGCCTCGTCGCCGAGGCGCTGGAACCACTGGGCATCCTGCCCGCCCACGCCGTCGGCGCCGAGCAGTCCAACACCTCGATCGTCTACGGCGACGCCTACATCCTCAAGGTGTTCCGGCGGCTCTGGCCGGGCGTCAACCCCGATCTGGAGGTGACCCGGGCGCTGGCGGAGGCGGGCAGCACGCACGTGGCCCGCCCCGTCGCCTGGTACTCCGGCCGGGTCGACGGGACACCGACCACCTTCGGATTCCTCCAGGAGTACCTGCGCAGCGGCACCGAGGGCTGGCGGCTGGCGCTGGCCAGCGTGCGCGACCTGTACGCCGAGGCTGACCTGCACGCCGACGAGGTCGGCGGCGACTTCGCCGCGGAGGCCGAGCGGCTGGGTACCGCCACCGCCGAGGTGCACGCCGACCTCGCCCGGACGCTGCCAACGAGGCTCGCGACCGCCGACGCCCTGCGGTCCCTGGTGACCTACCTCCATGGCCGGCTGGACGCGGCGGTCGAGGCCGTCGCCGAGCTGCGTCCCTTCGAGGCGGCGATCCGCAAGAGCTACGACGAGGTGACGGGGACGTCGGCGCAGGCCGTCCATCCCCGGCCCTTCCAACGGCTGCACGGCGATCTGCACCTGGGTCAGGTCCTGCGGGTCGACTCGGGCTGGGTGCTGTTCGACTTCGAGGGGGAGCCGGTCCGCCCGGTCGCCGACCGCGTGGGGCTGGAGTCGCCGCTGCGCGACGTCGCCGGGATGCTGCGCTCGTTCGACTACGCGGCCCGGTCGATGCTGCTCGAACGCGGTGACGAGCCGTCGTTGGCCTACCGCGCCCAGGAGTGGGCAGATCGCAACCGGGAGGCGTTCTGCCGGGGCTACGGTGCCGCGGCCGGCCGCGATCCTCGTGAGGATGCCGTGGTGCTGCGTGCGTTCGAGCTCGACAAGGCCGTGTACGAGATCCTGTACGAGGCCCGCCACCGACCGGGGTGGATCGGGATCCCGCTGTCCTCGGTGGGACGACTGACCCGGTCCAGCCCGTCGGCGGGGTGAGCCACGGCCCGCCCCGGGCCGCGGCGGCCGCCCGGCAGCGGTGCCCGCGCCCGGGCGCGGATCAGCCAGAAGACCCGACAGAAGACCCGAAAAAATCATCGCGCAGAGAGGCAGGGGTGTCCCAGTGAACAACGGCGACGTCAACAACGGCACGGCGCGGACGGGACGCCTGGCCACCGGGCTCGCCCCCGACCGACCGAACCCCGGAGGGGTGGATACCGCCGTCCGCAACGGCGGTGGCCGGGTGGCGCTGGCGGACTGCGACGCCTCGTCCGCCGCCACCCAGCCTGGACAGACCGCCGACGATCCCGCCGTGCCGTCGGCCCCGCCCGCGGCCCCGCCCGCAGTCGCGGTCGCCCCTTCGGTCGGCCTGCCCCACGACGGCTTGGAGCGGGACGGCCTGGAGCGGGACGGCCTGGAGCGGCTGGTCAGCGGGGCGCATCACGACCCGCACGCGCTGCTCGGGGCGCACCCGCATCCCGGTAGCGACGCCACGGTCGTGCGGGTGCTGCGCCCCGATGCGAGGGCCGTGACCGTCCTCGTCGGGCCGGCCCGGTACCCGGCCACCCGGCTGCACAGCGGCGGGGTGTTCGGCGTGGCCGTGCCGGGAGTGCTGCCCGACTACCGCATCGAGGTGACCTACCCGGACGGCTCGTACCTCGTCGACGACCCCTACCGGCACCTGCCCACCCTCGGTGAGATGGACCTCCATCTGATCACCGAGGGCCGGCACGAACAGCTCTGGAAGGTGCTCGGGGCACATCCGCGCGCGCTGACGACGCCGGGCGGCGCCACGGTCACCGGGGTCAGCTTCGCCGTGTGGGCCCCCTCTGCGCGGGGGGTTCGGCTCGTCGGCGACTTCGACTTCTGGGACGGGCGCGCCTTCCCGATGCGCTCGCTCGGCCGCTCCGGGATCTGGGAGCTGTTCGTCCCCGGCGCCGGCACCGGCGCCCGGTACAAGTACGAAATCCTCGGCTTCGACGGGATCTGGCGGCAGAAGGCGGATCCGCTGGCGTTCCACACCGAGGTGCCGCCGGCCACCGCGAGCGTGGTGTTCGCCTCCGACTTCACCTGGAATGACGGCGCGTGGCTCGACCGGCGGGCCCGGACGGCTTGGCGCACCGAGCCGGTGAGCGTCTACGAGGTCCACCTGGGCTCCTGGCGGCGCGGGTTGTCCTACCGGGAACTCGCCGAGGAGCTGACCGCGTACGTCGTCGAGAACGGCTTCACCCACGTGGAGATGCTGCCCGTGGCCGAGCATCCCTTCGGCGGCTCCTGGGGCTACCAGGTGTCGGCCTACTACGCCCCGACGGCCCGCTTCGGCAGCCCCGACGAGTTCCGCCACCTTGTGGACACGCTGCACCGCGCCGGCATCGGGGTGATCGTCGACTGGGTGCCGGCGCACTTCCCCCGGGACACCTGGGCGCTGGGCCGCTTCGACGGCACCCCCCTGTACGAACATCCAGATCCACGCCGCGGTGAACAGCCCGACTGGGGTACCTACGTCTTCGACCTGGGCCGCCCCGAGGTACGCAACTTCCTCGTGGCAAACGCCCTGTACTGGTTCGAGGAATTCCACATCGATGGACTACGCGTCGACGCGGTCGCCTCGATGCTGTACCTCGACTACTCCCGGCCGGAGGGTGGCTGGCTGCCCAACATCCACGGCGGCCGGGAGAACCTCGATGCCGTCTCGTTCCTGCAGGAGACCAACGCCACCGTCTACCGCCGTTTCCCGGGCGCAATGATGATCGCGGAGGAGTCGACCGCGTGGCCCGGGGTCACCCGCCCCACCCACCTCGGCGGCTTGGGCTTCGGCTTCAAATGGAACATGGGGTGGATGCACGACACCCTCGACTACAACTCCCGGCTGCCGATCCACCGCATGTACCACCACCATCAGATGACCTTTTCGATGGTGTACGCATACTCGGAGAACTTCATCCTGCCGTTCAGCCACGACGAGGTGGTCCACGGCAAAGGTTCACTGCTACGCAAGATGCCCGGCGACCGCTGGGCACAGCGCGCGAACCTGCGGGCGCTGCTCGCCTACATGTGGGCGCATCCCGGCAAGAAGCTGCTCTTCATGGGCTGCGAGTTCGCCCAGGACAACGAGTGGAACGAGTCTGCGTCCCTCGAATGGCCCCTGCTGGACGATCCCGCCCACGCCGGTGTCGCGGACCTCGTGCGCGACCTGAACGGGCTCTACCGGACGATCCCGGCCCTGTACCAACACGACGCCGACCCGGCGGGCTTCTCCTGGATCGACGCGAACGACGCGGAGAACAACGTCTTCTCGTTCCTGCGCTGGTCGGGCGAGGACCCGGCGGGCGGCGTGCTGGCCTGCGTCGCCAACTTCGCCGGCATCGGGCACGAGGGCTACCGCATCGGGCTGCCGTTCCCCGGCCGCTGGCGCGAGATACTCAACACCGACGGGTACCGCTACGGCGGCGGCAACATCGGCAATCTCGGCTCAGTCCAGGCTGTCGAGGAGCCGCATCACGGTCTCGACGCCTCGGCAACCCTGACGCTGCCGCCCCTCGGGGCCATCTGGCTCTCCCCGCACCGGACGCCGTTCGGGGTTTCTGCCGGCCAGTGAATGTGGGGACCTGAGCACGGTCTGCGGTCCCTGGACCGTGCCTGGCTCCCCACAACCCGACTACCGTACGCTCAGAAGAGGGCGGCTGCCAGGGAGCGTCGGGCCGGGGCCACCGCGGGCTCCTCGTCACCCAACGCCTGGAACAGCCCGACGAGGTGCGCTCGGGCCCTTTCCCGCTCCGGCCCCGCCGTCCGGCGGACGACCTCGACGAGACCAGCGAGGGCCCCGGCCACGGCTCCCTGCGCGATGCCCAGGTCAGCCGCGGCGACCGCGGCCTCGACGTCGTCCGGATTCGCCGCCAGCCGGTTGCGGATGTCCACCGGATCGTACCCACGCACCCGGCGCAGCAGTTCGGCCCGCGCGAGCCCGGTCAGGGCCTCGGGATCCGCGGGCGCCTCGGTGAGCCGGATGCGATAGGACTCGACCGCGGTGTCGAAGTCGCCACGGGCAAGCGCCGCCTCGGCCGCCGCCACATGTGGGTCACGGGCGGGACCGCCCGCGGCTGCCGCGCCCGGGACTCCGCCCATCGCCTCGTCGACCAGGGAGAGCAGCTGATCGAGCCAGCTCCGCACCTCCCGTTCGGGCACGGCGCCGGTGAACTCCCCGATGATCCGCCCGCCGATCACCGCCTTCACCGCGGGGATGCCCTGCACGCCGGCGGCCTGCGCGAGGCCCGGGTTCGCATCGACGTCGATCTTGGCGAGGATCCACCGGCCGCCGTCCACCGCGGCGAGCTTCTCCAGGATCGGGCTGAGCTGCTTGCACGGGCCGCACCAGGAGGCCCAGAAGTCCAGCACTACGGGAACCTGCATCGACCGGCTGACCACGTCGGTGGCGAAGCTCGCCTCGGTGACGTCGATGACCACGGGCCCGGCTGGCGCGCCGGGACGGGCGTCCGGCGCGGCCGTGGCGGCGCTACTGGCGGGGGGAGGCGGGGTCGCCGGCTTCGGGTCGAGCGGGACGGCGCCGGCGAGGCGCAGACCGCCGAGGCTTTCGGGCAGACGTCCCGCGCCTCCCGCACCTCCCGCACCGCGCGGCGATCTGGATGGGACTGGTGGCCTACGTTGCATGCCTCCATCGTGGCATCTGGTTCCGGTCCGTGGACTCGGCACCGGACGACTTTCCCGGTCCTCATGTCCGCCTCGCCCAGGGTCAGACTCAGATCCCCAATCCGGGCCTGCGGGCAGCGGCCGGCGGTCAACGATCAGTGACGTCCGTGCCGGTCTCGTCCCCGGCCAGCAACCGGTCGACCGCGGCGACCTTCGTGTGCAGAGCGTCGGTGACTCCCGGGCGAAGATCGGCCTTCAGCACCAGACTCACCCGGCCAGCGCGGGCCGAGACCGCCTCGGTGGCCCGGCGGACGACGTCCATCACCTCGTCCCACTCGCCTTCGATCGTGGTGAACATGGCGGTCGTCTCATGGGGCAGCCCACTGGCCCGCACCACCCGGACCGCCTCGGCGACCAGATCCGCGACCCCCTCGCCCTGACCGATGGGCGTGACACTGAAGGCAACAAGCATGCGGTCAGACTTATCACGACAGTCCGCTCACCGCGCGTCGAACAACGCAGGGCCACTACCCTGCTACGCCGATGCACCGAGGTCGTCGGTAAGCTATTTGCATGTCACGAAACGTCGCGGGAAAACCGGCCGGCGATCCAGTTGAGCAAACCCGGGACAACGGTCTCTGACGGTACGCCCTACCATTGCCCGCCGTGGGGTGGAAGAAGACGGATAACGAGGCGTAGGTGGGGTCACGCATCTTGCTCGACGCGCTGACGGACCTGGCTGTGGTCATCGGCGCGGATGGTCGTGTCACCGACATGGGTGCCGCCGCCCGTGCCTTCCTCGGTGACCGGGTTCCCCGCGTCCCCCATCTGCGCGACCTTGTCGACGTCGTCGACCCCGCGTTCCGCCTCGCTCTCGGTGAGGCGGTGACGACCGCGCTGGGGCGGACCGGGCAGTGGCGTGGCTCGGTGGGACTCGTCGACCTGGCCGGGGCCACCGTGCCCCATCACGTGACGGTCCGGGTCGACCCGGAGGGCGGGCTGGTCGTCGTCGCTCGGGACACCAGCGACCAGCGCGCCCGCGAGGTCGCCGAGAACGAGTCACGGGCCAAGGACGAACTGATCGCCCGGCTCGGCCACGAATTGCGGACCCCGCTGAACGCCATGCTGGGCTTCGCGCAGCTGCTGGAACTCGAACCGCTCACCCCCGACCTCCACGACGACGTCGAGCGGATCATCACCGGTGGCCGCCACATGCAGGCGTTGATCGATGACGTGCTGGACCTAGCCAGGCTCCGCGCGGGCCGGGGGGACATCAACAAGGGGCCGGTCAACGTCCTCGACATCGTCCAGGGCGTGGTGGAGCTCGTCGAACCGCTCGCGGCGCAGCGCAGCATCCGGCGGGTGATCCATCCGGCGCTGCCGCTCGTCGCCGACGCGGACCGCCGCCGCCTGTGGCAAGTCCTGCTTAACCTGGTCGGTAACGCGCTGAAGTACGGCCGGGAGGGCGGCAGCGTGCGCGTCGGCATCGTGCCCATCACCGGCTCGCGGATCCGTATCGAGGTCGAGGACGACGGCGCGGGGCTCTCCCCCCGGGCGATCGACCGACTGTTCCGGCCCTTCGAGCGCCTCGGCGCCGAGCGCAGCGGAATCGAGGGCAGCGGGCTGGGCCTCGCCCTGTCCCACGCCCTGGTCACGGCGATGGGCGGGGTGCTTACCGTCGCCAGCCGGTACGGCGTGGGAAGCGTGTTCGCCGTCGTGCTCGACGCGGTCGACCTGCGTTTCGAGGATCTCGATGATGACAGCGGGTTCGGAGGCAGTTACGGTGGTCTCCCCTATCGCTCCGGCGAGTCCGGCACGGTCGCCCTCGGCCGTCCTCCCGCACCCGGCGGCCTGCGGGTCGTGCACGTCAGCGGCGATCCCGCCCTGCGTTCCCTGGTCGCCGAGACCCTCACCGATTTCCTGGCCGCGGACACCGTGACCGTTCCCCGCGCCGGTCTCGCCCTCGACGCGGTGCGGGGGGCCCGGCCGGCGTTCATCCTGCTCGACCGGGACCTGCCCGACACGACCGCGGCCGAACTGCTCGCCCAGCTCGCGGCGGACCCGACCGCCGGCGTCATCCCGGCCCTGGTCCTCAGCGAGGACACCGACCCCCGCGAGCGGGCGCACCTGCGCCGAGCCGGCGCCGTGGACGTCCTGAAGATCCCGCTGGATCCCGGCGCCCTAGTCGCCGCGGCAGCCGCGCTCACCACCGCGATGACCGCCCCGAGCTGACCTGACCGGGCCGCCCCGAACGGCGCTTTAGGCGGGGAAGAGCTCGAAGTCCAGAAAGTCGAAGCCAGGCGCCACCACGCAGCCGACCAGAACGTGCTGTCCGTCGCGCGGGGCCGCGGTCTGCCATTCGCCGGCCGGCACGACGAGCTGCGGCGCCTGGCCCGCGGCCAGATCGGGTCCGAGGATCCGCCGGTCGGCGGCGACCGGCACCCGGCCCGACCCGCCGAGGGTGAGATGGATGGCCCCACCACCCTGCCAGAGCCAGATCTCGGCCGAGGCCACCCGATGCCAGCGGGACACCTCTCCCGGACGCAGCAGGAACAGGATGGACGTCATGACGGGGCGCCTGCCGCCATGTGCATCGATCTGGTCTGGACTGGCCCAGGTCCGGCGGTACCAGCCGCCCTCGGGATGTGCTTCGAGACCGAGCTCCCGCACCAAGTCGCCGGCCGGCGTCGCGGGGTCGTCGATGCGGGTCATCCCGGGAGCCTCCCCGAGGCCGGCCGTCACGCTGGAACGCGCAGCACCAAGGCGTCTCCCTGGCCGCCGCCGCCGCAGAGACCGGCGGCGCCGATCCCGCCGCCGCGGCGCTTCAGCTCGTTGGCCAGGGTCAGGGCAATCCGGGCACCGGAGGCTCCGACGGGATGACCGATCGCGATCGCGCCGCCGTTGACGTTGGTGATCTCCGGGCCGATCCCGAGGTCGTGCATGGACTGGATGACGACCGCGGCGAAGGCCTCGTTGATCTCGACGAGGCCGAGATCGGCCGGGGTGAGCCGCTCCTTGGCCAGCGCCACGAGGATGGCGCGCGAAGGCTGGGAGTGCAGGGAGGTGTCCGGACCGGCCACGAAGCCGTGGTGACCGACCTCCGCGAGGATCGGCAGGCCGAGCTGTTCGGCCTTCGCCCGGCTCGCCACGATGACGGCGGCGGCGCCGTCGGAGATCGGCGACGACGAACCCGCGGTGATCGTGCCGTTACCGTCGAAGGCCGGCCGCAGCTTCGCGAGCACCTCGGCGGTGGTGTCGGGACGCACGCCCTCGTCCTGGTTGACGGCCAGCGGCTCGCCGCGGCGCTGCGGCACCGCGACCGGGACGATCTCGTCCTCGAACAGCCCGTTCTTGATGGCGGCGGCGGCCCGCTGATGCGACTGGGCGCCGAACTCGTCCTGCTCGGCCCGGCTGATGCCGAGCCCCGCGTTGTACCGCTCGGTGCTCGCCCCCATCGCGATCTGGTCGAAGGCGCAGAACAGCGCGTCGTGCTCGGTGGCGTCGAGCAGCTCGGCCCGGCCGTACTTCACCCCGGAGCGCAGCGAGCGCAGCAGGTGCGGGCCGCCGGTCATGGACTCCATCCCACCGGCGACGACAAGGTCGAACTCCCCGCTGGAGATGTACGTGTCGGCCAGGGCGATCGCATCAAGGCCGGACAGGCAGACCTTGTTGATCGTGATGGCGGGCACCGACAGCGGGATGCCGGCAGCGACCGCCGCCTGCCGGGCGGTGATCTGGCCCGCGCCGGCCTGGATCACATGCCCCATGATCACATAATCGACCGCGTCGCCGGACAGGCCGGCCCGCGCGAGGGCACCCGAGATCGCGATGCCACCGAGATCCGTCGCGGTGAAGCTCTTCAGCGCGCCCGACAGTCTCCCGAACGGTGTCCGCGCTCCAGCCACGATCACGGAACCAGGCATGGATGCCTCCTCATCTCCAGGAAGATCTTTGGGGCGGGCCGGGACGGCGCCGGCACACGGCCTGCGGTGGCGTCGTCTCGTGGCGGCAGCCCCGAGAACAGCCGTCCCTGACACGATAACGTGATCATTCCCGAGATGCCCGGCCACGATTCCGGTCCCCAAGGACAAAAACACGCTAGCCGGACCCGCGGGACGGCCAAGAGAAGCGGACCGTCAGGACAGCTGGCCGCAGGCTGCCACGAATGGCGAGGTGGCCGGGTCCGCCGGCAGGCGTACCTGGTCGGACCGGCTGTCCTGGGCGGCCAGGCCCTCCGGGGTCAGCGCCAGGATGGTCGTGGCCACGGTGAACAGCGAACCGTCGGTCGAGGTCCCGCTGTTGATCCGCAGGGCCCGGTCCATGCAGCGGAACCCGGCGCCGACGTTCCCCTGGACCCCGGCGGCGAGGGTGAGCTGAGCCGGCAGCTGGACGGGGGCCAGCGTGTCGAGGCTGGCGTAGCGCACCAGCGCGTAGTTGTCCATCCCGCTCCTCGACGTGGTCTGCACCAGGATCTCGCCGAACCCGTTGGCGTCGATGTCGACGACCGTGTGGTGCAGGGGCACCACGATCGCGCCCAGGTCGACCTGCCCGACAGTTCCGTCCCGGGAGAACACGACCTCGAGTTTGCTCCCGGTCACCCGCACCTGGTCAGAACGGCCGTCGCCGTCGACGTCGCCCGCCACCGCCGGCTTCACGACGGCCGTCGGCAGCTGGGGGCTGCCCTGGGTCGCCGTCGCCGGGCTGGCTGACGGGCCGGCCGTGACGGGCGGGGAGGGCACGCTGGTGGTCGGGAGGACGGTCGGCGAGGTAGTCGCCGACCAGGTCGCCGCTCCCCCTCCGGACCCATCGCCGGCCCTGGTGGAACGGCCGGTGCCGCCGGTCGAGGAGGCGACGGGTGTCCGGCTCGGCCCCGTCACGGGTGCGGTCACGAGCGGCGGGACGGCCGGCTCGACGAGCTCGTTGCTCGGCGGAGGGGGCCGCAGCGCCACCACGGCGAGCCCGATGAGCGCCGCCATGACCATCCCGCCCGCCGTCATCAGCGGCAGACGCCACCGGCGCCGACGGTCGATCCCGGCACGGATCTGCCGGTAGGCGTCCGGCGAGGGCCGGATGGGCTCCACCGCCTCGGTGAGCAGGCGGGCGAGCTCCTCCGGTTCCAGACCACTCACCGCAGGCCCTCCAGCTTGCCGCTCAACGCCGACAGCCCCCGGGAGGTGTACGCCTTGACGGAACCGACACTGCAGCCCATCACCGCCGCGGCGTCCGCCTCGGACATGTCGGCGTAGTACCGCAGCACCACCGCCTCCCGCTGCCGGCGGGGCAGCTCGCGCAACGCCTGGATGACCGCCGCCCGTTCGACGAGGGAGTAGGCGCCCTCCTCGGCGCTCGCGGCGTCGGGCATCGGCTTGGGAGCGTGTTTGAGAGCGACGAGTCGACGACGCAGTGTCGAACGTGCGAGGTTGACGACGGTCTGCCTGAGATAGGCCAAGGCCTTGTCCCGGTCCTGGAGCCGTCCCCAGGCCGCGTGGACGCGGATGTAGGCGTCCTGCACAACCTCCTCGCAGAGGCCGAGGTCGTCAAGTAGTAACGCTGCAAGACGAACTAATGACCGATAGTGTTCGGCGTACAACGCGGTCAGGGCGGCATCGGCGTCCCGCGCGACATCGCTACGGGCGGCGTCGCTCCGTGCAGGCACGGGCCGCCACCCTTCCACGACAGTCATGGGCGCGATCACACCCAGTTGGACGCGTACCGAGCACTCGAAGTTGTCCCAAAAGTTCTATCGCGTCGCGCACGAAACAGACAGCCTCCACATCCCGCGACCCCGCCTCCCACCTATCGGTAACATCTGCCGTCTATCCGCCACCAGCACCAGCGTCCTACCGGAGGCCGACCGTGAAGGACATTCTCGAAGCGATCATTGCCCAGAGCCCTCCGTCGCCCGCCCGGCGGGCGGAGTTCGCTTCCCTCCCGGTCCCCCAGTCCTACCGCGCCATGGTCGTGCGCCGGGACGAAATCGGGATGTTCGAGGGCGTGCCGTCCCGGGACAAGGACCCCCGTCGCTCCCTGCACGTGGACGACGTGCCGACCCCGGAGCTCGGTCCCGGCGAAGCCCTCGTCGCGGTCATGGCCTCTTCCGTGAACTACAACACGGTCTGGACGTCGATCTTCGAGCCGATCCCCACCTTCAACTTCCTCGAGCGCTACGGCCGAACCTCTCCGCTTGCATCCCGTCACGACCAGCCTTACCACGTCGTCGGCTCGGATCTGGCCGGAGTTGTGCTACGGACAGGGCCCGGCGTACAGGCCTGGTCCCCCGGGGACGAGGTCGTCGCCCACTGTCTGTCCGTGGAACTCGAACGTCCCGACGGCCACAACGACACGATGCTGGATCCCGAGCAACGAATCTGGGGATTTGAGACGAACTTTGGTGGACTCGCCGAGCTCGCCCTGGTCAAGACCAACCAGCTCATGCCGAAACCCGCGCACCTGACCTGGGAGGAGGCGGCCGCACCCGGTCTGGTCAACTCGACTGCGTACCGCCAACTGGTCTCGGTCAACGGCGCGAACATGAAACAGGGCGACGTCGTTCTCGTCTGGGGCGCGTCCGGGGGCCTGGGCTCCTACGCCACCCAGCTCGTGCTGCGTGGCGGGGCCATCCCGGTCTGCATCGTCTCCTCGCCGGAAAAAGCCGACATATGCCGCTCCCTCGGCGCCGAACTGATCATCGACCGCGCCGCCGAGGCCTATCGGTTCTGGAGCGACGAACACACCCAGAACCCCCAGGAATGGCAGCGGTTCGGCAAGCGCATCCGCGAGCTCACCGGCGGCGACGACCCCGACATCGTCCTCGAACACCCGGGCCGGGAGACCTTCGGCGCCTCCGTCTATGTGACCCGCCGCGGCGGAACCATCGCCACCTGCGCCTCCACCAGCGGTTTCCAGCACGAGTACGACAACCGGTACCTGTGGATGAACCTCAAGCGCATCGTCGGCTCGCACTTCGCCAACTACCGGGAGGCCTGGGAAGCCAACCGGCTCATCATGCGCGGGATGATCCATCCGACCCTGTCCCGGGTCTACCCGCTCACCGAAACGGGGCAGGCCGCCTACGACGTGCACCGCAACGTCCACCAGGGGAAGGTGGGCGTGCTGTGTCTCGCCCCGGCTGAGGGGCTGGGTGTCCGCGACGAGGCACTCCACTCCCGCCACCTGACCGCAATCAACCGGTTCCGCGGCGTATAAACCCGGAAATCGGCCAGGCCGACAGCCGGCTCCCCTCACGCTCACATTGACCGTCTGAGATGCTGAGGTCCTATGACCGAACACACCGATCTCATCCCAATGGCCGGCGAGACCGACGGGCCCCCCGCCTTTGATCTGGTGCGCCGTGGCTACGACCCCAATCAGGTCACCCATCACGTGAACTGGCTCGTCGAGCAGCTACGCGAGGCCGAGGCGCACCGGGCGGCGGCGGAGGCGGCCGCGTCGGAGGCGGCGACCGAGGCGGCCCGGGTACGCGACGATCTGGCCGCCAACCGTCCCGCCTGGGAGGAGTTCGGTGGCCGCGTTACCCAGATCCTCCAGCTCGCCGAGGAGGAGGCTGCCACCGTTCGGGCTGAACGCACCCGGGAGGCCGACGCCCAGCTCGAGGAGGCCCGCCGGATCGTCACCGAGGCCGAGCAGACCCGGGAGAAGACCCTGCGCGACGCCGACGAGCAGGCCGCGGCCATCGTCTCGACGGCCCGCGCGGAGGCCGAACGGATCGTCGAGGTCGCTCGGGCCACGGCCGCGCAGGCCGAGGACGACTCGAAGCGTCGGCTGGCCGACCTCGAGCGCCAGCGCGAGCAGGTGACCTCGCAACTTGCCACCCTGCGTGACCAGGTGACGGCCCAGCTGGGCGCGCTGCGCGACAAGCTGACCGCCGCCTCCGCGTCGATCGCCTCCATCGAGGCACCGCCGCCCGAGGAGCGTAAGGCGCTCGGCAGCGAGCCGAACGCGTTGCCCGCGGCAGCGAACTCCCGCGGGGTCTAGCCCGCACGGGAGACCGTCGTCCCGTGGGGTCAGCCATCACGGACGCGCGGCCGGGC
Organism: Frankia sp. CcCS3; assembly: GCF_977927575.1. NCBI lineage: Bacteria > Bacillati > Actinomycetota > Actinomycetes > Frankiales > Frankiaceae > Frankia > Frankia sp. CcCS3. Next base: position 7,355 of record NZ_CDWRCL010000014.1, on the reverse strand, counting down.
CGCTCGGCACCGGCGTTCCCAACATGGCCGGTGCCAGTGTCGACGGTCCTCGATCCGCTCGGGCGGCCAGACCACCACGTGGGCGGTGCCCGGAGTGATCTCATAATCACAACCGGGACACCGGTAGACCTTGGTGGTCGCCGCGCCACTCGTCGGTCGCACCACCCACTCGCCGTCCCGCAGGACGACGACCGGATCCGGCGTCCACCAACAGACCGGGTGCCCGCGCTGCGCATCCGACGGCCGGGCCCGGCGCCGGCGTGCCTTCCTCGTCACCGCCCGCGAGCGGGTCTGCCCGATGCCCGGAACCGATCCCGCCGGGTGCGGGAACCCGAACCCCGGGTATCGCCGGCCGGCGGGCCCGCGACCCACTCGCCCCGGTCCACCACCTCGCCGTCAACGATCCGATGCCGGTCATCCGCCGCCGGCCCGGCCGAGGAGGCCGTCGCACGCCCGCCCGTCCCCGCCCCGAACCTCTCGCCCGTCCACCGCACCCGCCCGCCGACCCGCTCGAAGCCGGCCATCACGAGCGAGCGGGCGAGCTTGGCCTTGCGCACGGCCCCCGCCGGACTCGCCAGGGCGGACGACGCACTGATGAGCAGCTGGAAGCCGCGATCGCTGCCACGCCAGTGCTCACGCAGGATCGGCTCCCCGGCTCCGACAGCCAGCCGCCGGAAGGCGAACGCGATGACCGCGACGTCGTCGAGCTGACCCACCACCGGAATCGCGTTGGTCAGCCGGTTCTTCGGCGACACGAGGTACGCGAGCGCCGCGGCGGCCTCCACCTTCGCGGACTGCGGGACCCGCGGATCGGCGACGACCCGCCGCAGCAGCTGGACCAGATCGGGAAGGAACATCGTGACCTCCCGACCGAACGCTCGCATGGCGTCCCTGTCGAGCACGACCATCGCCGCTCCAGCCTCCTCCCGCGCGAATCGGGATTTCCCGCCGACCGTCGACATCTTAGTCCGCGCGGACAGAAACGATCTTGTGCTCAGCGCGGCGGGTGAGCTCAGCGCGGCGGATGGTCGAGGAACCCCCGGCCGGTCTTGCGTCCCAGGAACCCGGCCCGAACCAGCTGTTCGAGCAGGGGTGCCGGGGCGTAGCCGGGCTCGCGGAACTGCGCGTACAACGAACGCGTGATCGCGAGCGTGACGTCGAGGCCGACCACGTCGGCGAGCGCGAAGGGGCCCAGCGGATGGCCGCAACCGACCGTCATCGCCGTGTCGACGTCCTCGATCGTCGCGTAGTGCGCCTGGAGCATCTTCACCGCGTCGTTGAGATAGGGGAACAGCAGCACGTTGACGATGAACCCCGCCCGGTCGGCGCAGAGCACCGGATGCCGCCCGGCCACTCGGGACAGCGCCAGGACCGTGGCTGTCACGTCATCGCCGGTGAGCACCGTGGGCACCACCTCGATCAGCTTCATCGCCGGGGCCGGGTTGAACCAGTGCATACCGATGACGTCCTGCGGCCGGCTGGTGGCCGTGGCGCATTCGATGACCGGCAACGAGGACGTGGTAGTCGCCAGCACGGCGCCGGGCGCCGCGATCTTGTCCAGGTCGGCGAACAGCTCCCGCTTCACCGCCAGGTCCTCCACCACCGCCTCGAGCAGCAGGTCGCAGCGGCCGAGCTCACCCAGATCGGTCGTGCCGCGCACCCGAGCCAGGGCCGCCAGCCGGTCGGCGTCGGACAGCCGCCCCCTGGCCACCGACACCGACAACGACGACTCGATCTTCACGAGGGTGGCGGCGAGGGTGCGCTCGCTCCGGGCCCGCAGGAGGACGTCGTGCCCGGACCGGGCCAGCACCTCCGCGATGCCGCCCGCCATCGTGCCGCTCCCCACGACGCCGACCGAGCGCACCGGGCGGCCCCGCCTCGGGCGGTCGGCGAGCGGATCGACCGCGTCGACCACCTCGGAGGAGTCCGGTGCCGCGTAGGTGTAGAAACCACGACCGCTCTTGCGGCCCAGCAGGCCCGCGCGCACGAGCTGGCTCAGCAGCGGTGCCGGAGCGTGCAGGTGGTCACGGGACTGCCGGTACATCGAGTTGAGGATCTCGTGGGCGGCGTCCAGACCGATCAGATCGAGCAGGGCGAGCGGGCCCATCGGATGCCCGCACCCGAGCCGCATGGCCGCGTCGATGTCCTCCCGGGCCGCGTACCGGGCCTCGAGCATGCGCACGGCGTTGTTGAGATACCCGAACAGCAGCGCATTGACGATGAAGCCCGCCCGGTCCTCCGCGACGACCGCGGTCTTCCCCACGTCGTTGACCAGGCCGATGACCCCGGCCAGCACGGTCGGGTCGGTGACGACCGTGCGCACGACCTCCACCAGGCGCATCACCGGCGCCGGATTGAACCAGTGGGTGCCGAGCACCCGTTCCGGGCGGGCGGTGCCCGCCGCGAGTTCCGTCACCGACAGGGAGCTGGTGTTCGTCAGGAAGACGGTGGTCGGGGGGCAGATCTCGTCGAGTCGGGCGAAAAGCGCCTGTTTGGCGCTCATCCGCTCGTCGATCGCCTCGATCACCAGCTCGCAGTCGGCGACCGCCGCGAGCTCGGTGCCGAGACGCAGGCGGGCCAGTACGGCCTCCCTGGTCGCGTCGTCGATCTTGCCGTGGCGGCCCGCGCGGTCGAGGGAGTGCTCGACCCGGGCCCGGCTGCGGGCGAGCGCGTCGGCGTCACGCGCGATGCCGACGACCTCCAGACCGGCCTTCGCCAGCACCTCGGCGATGCCCGCGCCCATGGTGCCGAGCCCCACCACCCCGACCCGGCGGTGTCTCACAGCGTCGTCCCGGCTGTTCTCCGGCTTTTTCTCCGGGTTCGCGGCCGGCCCGGTTCCCGATGCGGGCCTCTCGATCATGCCCAGGCTCCTCTACTTCGGCACATCTACTTCGGCACACGGGCCCCGGGCGACAGGTAGGCGTCGCGGGCCGGGCGGTGTCAGACGGCGAACGCCGCGATCCTCCCATATTCTCGAGACGCCGGCCCATGATCGCACTGCGGGAACGGACCGGCCGCCGGCCGGGGACGCCGGCCGGGCGGCCGTCGCAGGTTCGGCGGACCGGGCGGGTTCGGCGGAATCGCTTTCAGAAAAGCGTCGGAATGGACGGTTCGAGGCCCCGCAGCTCGTCATAGTCGACGATGGCGCAGCCCAGCCCCCGGTCGGCCGCTAGCAGCCGAGCCTGCGGGGTGATGGACTGCGCCGCGAGAATGCCGCGCACGGGATGCGGCAACGCCGGGTCGGCCTCCAGGCGGACAAGGTACCGGGTCAGCTGCTCCACCCCGTCGATCTCACCCCTGCGTTTGATCTCGACGGCGACCGTTGAGCCGTCCGCGCCGCGGCACAGCAGGTCGACCGGCCCGATGCCGGTCTCGTACTCGCGGCGCACCAGGGTGAGTCCGGGCGCGATCGCGTCGGGCCGGTCGGCGAGCAGCACCTGCAGATGCGCCTCCACCCCGTCCTTGCGCAGACCGGGGTCGACGCCGAGGTCGTGCGTGGAATCGTGCAGCACCTGTTCGAGGGTGATGACGAGCTGCTCGGCCGCGCGGTTGGTGACCCGCCAGACCCCGTCCGCCTCGGCGATGACGCACGGGGGGCTCATCCAGTTGAGCGGCTTGTACGCCCGCCCGTCGGCGTGGATCGAGACGGATCCGTCCGCCTTGACGAGTACCAACCGGACGGCGCTCGGCAGATGTGCGGTGAGCCGACCGACGTAGTCCACGCTGCAGCGAGCGATGACGAGCCGCATGACGTCACGCTATCGCGGCCGTTGTCGAGGGCACAGACCGACCGTACGACGTCGAGGGTGCCCCGGAGACCATGGCGGTGCAGGTCACCCGGTGCAGGGCGGCGGGGAGACCTTCCACAGGGTGATCAGAGCGCGCGGAAGCACGTCACAGGCCCGCGGGCCGTTGCGGACAATCGTCCAGGGCCCAGCGCCGGTCCGCCGCCACACGTGCGGGTCGACCGGCGGCGTGGCCGGCCCCTGGACCTCGATGCGACCGATCGCCCAGTACTCGTCGTGCGCCGCGTCAACGCCCTCGACGGCGCCGAAGTACATCCCGTTCACGATCGTCACCTGCCGGGCGGAGATGGTGGAAGCGCCCCCGGCCGCCTTGATGGAGTCGGCGACCGTCCACGACAGCGCGAGCCGCAGGGCATCCGGATCAGGCTCGTCGAGGACCCGCATCTGATGGGCCGTGCCTGGTCGGCGCGCACCCTCCCACGGGGCGGTCCGCAACGCGGGGGTCAGCTCCGGGGCGGGCGAGGTGGCGGTCTGAGGCGCATGCACGGTGGCGGACTGCCGGTCCGCGGTCACGTAGCCGATGGCCACGCCGAGCAGGACCGCGACCACGAACGCCACCGGGACCAGGACCGACCGGTACTCGCGCACCCCGGCCAGCCCGGCCAGCCCGGCGGATCGCGCACTCCGATCGCCAACGGCATTCACCCGCGCGGGCACCTCCACGTCCTGCACGCCTCCGTCCGGCATCACACCCTGCCAAGAGCCGAGCCCGTCACCCGAAAGCAGTACCCGATCAGCAGGTACCCGGCAAGCATGCCGCATCGCGTGTCCGCCCGGCGCACGGGCGCGCCTGAGATGACGGTGCGCAGCCACCCTGGTTCGTTCCGCTCCGGGTGCCGTCCCGATCGGGACGGAGCCCTTCCTGACGGGCCTGGCGGGCGGTCGAACGGATGAGCCGCCCGGGCAGCCCGCTCAGGCGTGGCCGACGTGGACCAGGTCGGCGGCCTCCTCGAACCGCAGCAACCCACCCAGCCGGTCCGCCACGAGCAGGCGTTCAAGCGAGCTCGGCACATCGACCAGCACCATCGAACGGCCCGCGGCACGGGCTCGGCGAGCGCCGCCGAGCAGCACCCCCAGCGCGGCATGATCGCCGAGCTCCAGGCCCGCGACGTCGACGCGCAGCGGCCCGCTCCCATTGTCGATCGCCGCGTGCAGCAGGGAGCGTAGTGTCCCCACCGTCCGTACATCCACCCGGCCAACCACGCGGGCCGTCTGCGCGCAGCCGGCCCGCGTGTCCCCGGAGCACTCCAGACTCACCACGTTCACGCCGATGTTCATGTGATCTCCCGTCCCGGCCGTCCGACGCCCCCTCTGTCGTGACGCCGTTGCTACCAGCTATCCGCGCCGATCGCGGGTAGCACTCAGGTGCGGCTCGCCCAGGGCGGACCGCGACATACCCCCTCGTCTCCATCGGACTGTCGCCGTTCGGCCGCAGGGAGGTCGGGCCGGTTACCTCGATGGTGGCAGCAGTCGGCGGGCGATGTTTCCTCTGTCGGATTCCGTGGAGGTGCCGCGGCCCGAATCCATGTCCGCCGCGAGGATGTCTGGGACGATGCAAGGTGACGTCGAAGAGCGGCACGATCGGAGGTGCGGGATGACCGGAACGGCCGGGGCGTTTCTCCTCGAGCCGCTGATCGCGCTGCTGGCCGTCGGCCTGCTGATGGCGATCGGGCGCTGGGCTCATGCTCCGGCACGGCCGCGGCCTGCCGGTTCCGTCCCCGGCCACGACTTCGGTCTGCTCGTCCCGGTGGTCACCGTGGACACCCCCGCCGAGATCACTCGGCTCCGCGCGGCGCTGTGGGCGCGGGGCATCCGCTCGACCTGGGTCACGGCACCGGCCGGTCCGATCCGCATCGACGCCGCCGGGAATATCATCGCCCGGCCGCGGGACCGCCGCCACGTACTCGTGTTCGGCACGGACGCGAACCGAGCCGCCCGTGCCCTCGTGAACCTGCTCGGCTCGCGCCAGCCGCCCACCTGACCCCGCCGGCCGGGCCGGCGGATCACGAGGCCGGTGGGATCAGGCCGACGCCAGCGGGATCAGGCCGAGGCCGGTGAAATCAGGTCGAGACTGGTGAAATCAGGCTACGGCGCGGTCGGAGACCCGGCGGATGTTGGCGCCGAGGTCCGTCATGTTCTCGACAAACCGGGCGTATCCCCGGTCGATGTGGTGGACGTCGCTTACCTCGGTGACGCCGTCCGCAACCAGGCCGGCGAGCACGAGACCCGCGCCGGCCCGCACGTCGGAGGCCGTCACCCGGGTGCCGGACAGCCGCGGGGTTGGCCGGACGATGACGTGGTGGCCGTCCGTACGCAGGTCGGCGCCGAGTTTGTGCAGCTCGCGGCAGAAGACGAACCGGCTGTCGAAGACGTTCTCGGTGATCAGGGAGGTACCCCGGCTGACCGACTCCAACGCGATGATCTGCGGCAGCAGATCGGTCGGAAAGCCGGGGTACGGCAGCGTCACCACGTCGATCGACCGGGGCCGTCCCCGTCCGACGACCCGGAATCCGTCGTCCCGGACGTCGACCTCGGCACCGGCCTGCACCAACTTCTCCAGGACGATGCCGAGATGAGCGGCCTGACCGTGCCGGATTAGCACGTCGCCGCCGGTCATCAGGGCGCCGATGGCGTACGTGCCGGCAACGATGCGGTCCGGCACCGTCCGGTGTTCCACCGGGGTGAGGTGGTCGACCCCGTCGATGATCAGTGTCGACGATCCCGCGCCGTCGATGCGCCCGCCCATCGCTGTCAGCATCGCGCACAGGTCGGCGATCTCGGGTTCCTGGGCGGCATTGTCGATCACCGTCGTCCCCTTGGCGAGAACCCCGGCCATCAACAGGTTCTCGGTGGCGCCCACGCTGGGGAAGTCGAGCCAGATCGAGGCTCCCTGCAGCCGGCCGGAGCAGCGGGCGACGAGGACTCCGGACTCGACGTCGACCAGCGCACCGAGTTTGGTCAGGCCGTTGACATGAATGTCGAGCGCGCGCAATCCGATCGCGTCTCCACCGGGCAGGGCGACCCGCGCCTCCCCGCGGCGGGCGACCAGCGGACCGAGCACCGCCACCGACGCCCTGATCTGCCGCACCAGTTCACCATCGGCCGCGATGCCCGGAGCCTGGGGAACCTCAATGCTCAGCCGCCCGCCGGCGGCGTCCCGCTCGACGGTCGCACCGAGCCCCGCCAGTACCTTGGACATCACCGACACGTCCAAGATGTCGGGAACGGCGGACAGCATCGTCCGGCCCGCGGCCAGCAGGCTCGCGGCCATCAGCTTCAACACCGAGTTCTTCGCGCCCGGGACGGCGACCTCGCCGGCCAGCCGGGTACCGCCTGTCACAACGAAGCGCTCCACGAACCTCGATGCTAGGTCCTGGCCTGAAGATCTTCACCGCCACCCGCCGGACCGACCGGCGCAACCCTGCGCGGTCGCCTCATTTCGCTGCGTCGGACGGGAGGACGGACACCCCGTCGTGGGTGCGGATAAACGGCTCGAGCCGCTCGTCCCTTCGGCCTAGGGCCTGTTTGGGAAGTTTATCGGGGCAGCCA